>JBICIB010000566.1:0-3380 GCA_043101415.1 Planctomycetota bacterium JB042
CCGCGAGGAGGTGGGCGCCGGCGCCCAGGAGCGCCGGCTCGGACTCGACCCGGGCGAGCCAGCCGAGGAGCCGCTCGCGCATCGCGTCGTCGACCAGCCACCGGTCGAGGTCGTCGGCCATCCAGGCCGGCCCCTCGAGGGAGACGAGGTCGGCGATCGCGAACCCCGCCGCCGCGACCTCCTCCCGCAGCTCGTCCGGGCGATGGAAGTACGCGGTGGTGAAGTAGCGCGGGTGGCCCGTCGGATTGACGTGACGGCCGTGCTCGAGGTCGCCGTCGACGATCGATCGGAACTCCGGGTCGTCGATCAGCCCCTTCCGCAGGCCGTCCATGAGCGAGGCGAAGCGGGAGATCGCGGCGGCGGCGACGACTCCGCCCGGGCGGAGGACCCGCCGCGCCTCGGCCAGCGCCGCGAGACGGTCGTTCCGCTCCTGGAGGTGGTAGAGCGGGCCGAGGAGCAGCACGACGTCGGTCGACCCGTCGGCGGCGGGGAGCGCCCGAGCGTCCCCGACCTCCGCCGTCGCCGAGGGTGCGGTCCGGATCGCGGCGAGGCGGCGCGCCGCCTCCTCCACGTGGCGCTCCACCGGATCGAGCAGGCGGACCGCGTGGCCGCGCGAGGCGAGCTCGACGGAGTACCGCCCGGGGCCGCCGCCGACGTCGAGCACGGTCGCGGGCGGCTCGGGGAGGTGTCGCTCGAGGACCGCCCACGTCCGCATCCACTCGAGACGCCCGGCGCCGGCGTCGAGGCGTCGCGCCTCCTCCGCGTCGGCGTAGTGGTCGTGCATCCCGGCCGGTTCGCGATCCGCCATCGTCGTCTCCGTCGCGCACGACCGTACGACGCGGCGGGGACGTCGACAAGGACGGCCGTCGCGCCGGGAGACGCTCAGCCGTCGCGTGTCCGCCAGACCGCCGTCCACCGCGCCTCCAGGGTCGGGAGGTCCGTCCCCTCCAGCAGGACGCGCCGCTCCGCGGCCGCGCCCGCTCCCGCGACTCTCGCCGCCCAGACCGCCTTCAACCGACCCCGCTCCGACTCGCTCAGGAACCGCACGAAGCGGGCCACGTCGCCGCGAAGCGACGTTCCGGGCCGGAAGAGGAACGCGGCGGGCGGCGCGTCGAGGAGGGCGCCGAGGCGCGCCCCGGGATCCCACGGGCCGTCGGCGGTCGACGGCGGACCGACGTCGCCGGCGATCAGCGCTCGGACGCCGTGGTGCAACCAGTCGCTCTCGAATCGGAGATCGAGCGTACGATCGAAGTGGTCGTCGACCGCGAGCTGGAACGCCACGTTCGTGAGGTCGTCGTCCTCCACGCAGAGGACCGCTTCGTCTCCGTCCCGGCGGTAGACGACGCCCCCCCACGCGCCCCCGACGTAGGCGAAGAAGGCCCGGCGGTTCGAGAACAGCCGGTAGAGCGCCGTCCGGGGCGGGACCGCGGGCGCGGGGAGGAGCCGCTCGAGGAGCGCGTGGGTGACGTCCAGCTTCGACGCGAGACGCTCCGCCCGCTGGCGTGACCGGCCGGGCCGGTCTCGCTCGTAGAGGACGACCGCGCGCGCGGACGGCGAGAGGACCACGTCGCCGCGCCCGATCAGCGACCGCCGGACCGCCTCCGCCCGCGACGCGGACCAGGTGACGCCGACCGTCTCCGGGGCGACGAGCGCGCTTCGGTTCCGGTCGACGACCGAGGCGCGCGCCACGCGGCGGAGGAGGGCCTCGAGTTCGTCGCTCGCCCCCGGCGGACCGTCGAGGACGATCGCGAGCGAACCTGAGAGTCCGCGAACGAGCGCGAAGGCGACGAACCGACGGCCGGAGGCCGCGACGACCTCGGCCGTCCGGATCCGGATCGCGCTCCCGTCGGCCCCGCGCCACCGCTCCTCCGATCCGTTCGGAACGCCCGCCTGCGCCTCGCCGGCGACCCGGGCGAGGGCGTCGACGAACGCGAGGCCGAAGGTCGACGTCCGCGTGCGGGCCGCGAGCCGGGCCTCGCCGTCGGAGGCGACCTCGACCCAGCCGTTCTCCGCCCCGGAACCATCGGTCCATCCCGCCGGCACACGAACCACGGCGTCCCCGATCCGGACCTCGCGGAGATCGTCCGTCCGAGCCCCCGTCGCCGCCGCCGCCGCCAGCACCCCACGCCCCGAGCCCGGTCATGGCCGCCTCCGTTCGCTTCGCTCCGACCCCTCTACCAGTGCCACCGGTAGAGGTACCATCCGTTTCCGAGCGGACGGTAGACGTGGAAGTCGACGCCCCGGTTCCAGGCCGCCCAGGCGTCGACGGACTCGACGAGCGGACCCGGACGCTCGGCACACCGGACGAAGCCGATCTCGCTCCCTCCGATCGAGAGGCCGCGGCTTCGGGCCGTGAGGGTGACGCCCCGGTCCTCACGCTGGGCCCGGCGGAGGGCCAGCTGGCGCAGCAGGGCGACCGCCTCGTCCGCCGGGTCGGCGCCGCTCCTCGGTTCGTCGCGTTCGACCCGCCAGCCGACGTCGTGCGTCTCGACGAGCTCCGCCAGACGCCCGAACGCCTCCCGCTCCGACTCGAATCGCCTCACCCAGTCCATTTCGCCGCGGGGACCGGCGCCGCACGCGCTCGCGATCAGGGACACGACTCCCCACGCGGCGAGCACGCCGACGCCGCCGACCGGGACGAAGGCAGTCAGCGGCAGGAGTTCGCGCCGCACCAAGAGACCGAGGAGGAACAGCACCGCGCCCGCGAACAGCCACGCCATCGCCGCCATCGCCGCGATCGGGAACGAGGAGCCGCCGTCGCTCGAAGTGGCGCTCGACGCAACGAGAAGAAGTCCGAATCCGGCCCAGACCGCGGCCAGGCGGGCGCTCGCCTTCCATGCCCGAGCGCCCGCCGGGTCGGGCTCGCTCATCCCCGGAAGACGTCGTCGAGGCGCTCGCGCGACACCGCGTGCTCGAGCCAGGAACGGAGCGCGGCGACGTCGGCGTCCGCGATGCGCGCCCGCGCCCACTCCGGCACGTCGCCGAACCGGATCCGGAGCACCCGCAGGAGCGCGTCCGCCGCCTCTCTCCGCGAACCGGCGGTCTCTCCCTCCGCGCGCCCCTTCTCGAGCCCCTCCCGCCGCCACTGCTCGGCGAGGGTGAGACCGACCTCCTCCGCTTCGGGATGCACGTCGTTCACCATGATCTCGATCACCTCCTCCGGAGTCGGCGGATGGCGCGCCGCGAGGGAGACGTAGGTTATCAGAACCCCGAGTCGCTCGGCACCGCCGGGGGCGAGGAACACCCGGCGGAGCGTCCCTCCGAGCGCACGGAGGACCTCGGCGAGGTCTCGGCCGCGGATGCTCCTCATCAGCGCCAAGGCCGCAGCGCCGAACGGGGACCTCTCGCCGACCCGTCGGACGAGCTCGTCGACGTCGATC
>JBICIB010000567.1:0-5753 GCA_043101415.1 Planctomycetota bacterium JB042
CCGCGACAGGGAGAGGAAGTCGATCCCCGCCCGCGCGAACGCCACGCAATACGCCGCGGCGTCGTCGACCCGCGAGCCCCCCTCGATGATCTCGTCGGTCAGGGTGCGGCAGCCGACCGCGATCTCGCCGCCGACCCGCGCCTTCACGGCCGCCAGCACCTCGAGCGGGAGCCGCAGCCGCCCCTCGCGCGACCCGCCGTACCCGTCGTCCCGGACGTTCCGCCGCGAGAGGAACCCGGCCATCGTGTACGCGTGCGCGTAGTGCAGCTCTACGCCGTCGAACCCGGCGGCGCGCGCGCGCGCGGCGGCGTCCGCGAAGAGCGGAGGGAGGACCTCGGGGAGCGACCGGACGTGGGGGAGGTGGAGGTCCGAGACCGTCTCGCGATATCCGCGGTCGAGCTCGTCGAGCTGGCGGGCGGTGAGCGTCGCCTCGACGATCTCGCGCGGCGCGGCGAGGAGGGCGGCGCGGACCTCCTCCTCCGGCGTCTCGTCGGGCGACTCGAACCGCCCCTCCCCGAGCGCGGCGGCCAGTCGGGCGCGGAGCGCGTCGTCGACCGCGAGGAACCGGCCGAAGTACTTCTCCGGCGGCGGCCGTCGCTTCACGGAGAGGAAGTC
Organism: Planctomycetota bacterium JB042; assembly: GCA_043101415.1. Taxonomy (GTDB): domain Bacteria; phylum Planctomycetota; class B15-G4; order B15-G4; family JADJEK01; genus JAUIEL01. Next base: position 616 of record JBICIB010000567.1, read on the forward strand.
GATCACCTGGATGAAGAGCCGCGTCGCGCCGCCGGACCGCTCGCGCACGGTCTCGACCAGCTCCGCGAGCCCGTCGACGAACCGGTCGTGCCCGATCCGGAGGAGCGGGCCGCTCGGCACGTCGCGGATCCCCGTCGCCTCGACGACGAGGACGCCCGGCCGGCCCTCCGCGAACCGCCCGTACCAGTCGAGCACGTCGCGCGTCACCCGTCCGTCCTCGGTCGCGCGCCACGGGACCATCGCCGGGACCCACGTCCGCGTCCGCGCCGTCGCCGGTCCGAGCGCGAGCGGCGAGAACCAGCGGCTCGCCGCCGCCGTCGCCTCGTCCGGCCAGGTCTCCGCGGGGAGGTCGTGTCGGATCGCCATGCCCGCCACCGTAGCAGACGCGGGCCGCCGTCCCCCGCGCGGCTCAGCGGACCGGGAGCGCGGCGAGCCGGGTCGAATCGGCGAGGTCGGCCTCGGCGGCGATGAACCCGAACGCGGCCCACTGCGGCTCGTCGAGCACGCCCCGCAGCGCGGCGAGTCCGCCCTCCCGGTCGCCCGCGATCAGCCGGCGCTGCGCGAGCCCGTACGCGACCGTCGCCGAGGCGACCGAGCCGGGCTCCGGGTCGAGCGCCGTCGCCGGCAGCGCGCCGCGATAGAGGAGCAGGAGGCGGTGGTAGTCGAAGTTCTCGAGCAGCTCCATCTCGGGCGTGATCCGCTCGAGGACGCGGGCCGCGCCGTCGGCGTCGCCGAGCCGGTGCCGGATCAGGTAGAGCCAGTAGCTGCTCGAGCAGACCCGGTCGTCGTTCTCCGCGCCGGCCAGGCGCCGGACGTGGATCCGCTCGGCGGCCCGCCACTCTCCGCGCAGGAAGTGCGCGAGGGCGAGGTGGTAGTCGATGTTCGAATGGAGCGTCCCGATCGGCACGCCGGACGGGTTCGGCTGGCCGTCCGGCTCGACCTCGTCCGGCCGTCCCTCGACCAGCCTCGCCGCCTTCTCGAGGTCGGCGACCGCCCGGTCGAACTCCCGCACCGTGATCCACCGGTGCCCGCGGTGCCGGAGGAACCGCGCGTCGTACGGGTGCTTCGCGATCCCCTCGGTGAAGAACGAGATCGCGCCGCGGAACTCGCCGACGTACGCGAGCCGCCGGCCCATCCAGACGATCGCCTCCGCGTCGGACGGGTCGGCCGCGTACGCCGCCCGCGCCTCGGCGAGGTTCCGCTCGAGGACCGACCGCCGCTCGTCGGCGATCGGGACCGGGAAGAGCGGCGTCCCGTCGAGCGCGATCGCCTGCGCGCCGGGCGGCAGCGCGGGATTCGCGAGGCCCGCGGAGTCGGGCGGGGGTGTCGCGCAGCCCGCCAGCGCGGCCGCGAGGGCGAGGACGAGCGTCCCTCCGGCGGCCGCCGGCCGGCGGCTCATCCGAAGTACGGAGGCTCGTTCCCCGGCCTCCACTTGATGTTGCACCCCATGCTCGGCCGCTGCTCTTCCGACGGAGCCTCGCCCGCGAGCACCGCGTCGATCGCGGCCCGGAGGTCGTCGCCCGTGACCGGGACCCCGCTCTCCGGCCGCGACCCGTCGAACTGCCCCCGGTACCGCAGGCGGTGGTCGGCGTCGTACAGGAAGAAGTCCGGGGTGCACGCCGCCGTGTACGCCTTCGCGACCTCCTGCGACTCGTCGACGAGGTACGGGAACGAGTAGTCGAACGCCGCCGCGTCCTCCTTCATCTTCTCCGGCGCGTCGTCGGCGTACTTCTCCTCGTGGAAATCGTTCGAGTTGATCGCGACCACCGCGACGCCGCGCGCCGCCTGCTCGCGCGCGAACGACGACAGCGCCGACTTCAGGTGGATCACGAACGGACAGTGGTTGCAGATGAACATCACGAGGAGCGGCATCCCCGCGAAGTCGGCCTTCGAGACGACGCGGCCGTCGGGGTCCGGCAGCGAGAAGTCCGGCGCGCTCGAGCCGAGCGGGGCCATCGTGGACGGAGTCAGGACCATCAGTTCCCTTTCGTGTCGAGCTGCAGCTCGATCTCGGCGAAGCCGATCCCGCGCTTGTCGGACGCGGACGGCGTGGCTTCGAGCACCTGCACCACGAGGCGGCGCACGGTCATCGGCTTGGGGAGCGCGATCACGGTCTTGCGCCGATCGTCCGGCTCCATCTCGATCTCGAACGTCTCCCGCCGGTTGATCTCGACCTTCACGCGCCGCGCGCGGGCCGACCGCTTCGCGTCGGTGGTCCGGGCGTGGGAGAGGAGGACCCGATCGGCGCGGACCTGTCGCTCGAGGTCGAGGACGATCGACGGCAGGGGGTCGTCGTCGGCGCTGACCCACCCTCGGCTCTGGAGGTCGTCGTGGACGAGGCTCTCCGCGTTCCCGTCGCCGAGGCGGCTCGACGCGCGGGCGAGCACGCGGGTCTTCGTGAGGACGTTCCTCCGGGCGTCGCCGGCGTACCGGACGAGCATCGGATCGGGCGCGTCGGTGATCCGGACCTCGATCGGCTTCGACTCGAGGACGGTCCACGTCGCCGGATCGCCCGGGTCGGCGCCCGGACCGACGAGGTGCGCCTCGGCCCAGACCTCGAACACGCCGGTCCGCGGGAAGAGGTGCCGCGCCGCGAACCGGTCCGGACCCGCGGGGCGCCCCGGATCTCCCTCGATCGTCGCGAACCGGATCGGCTCGTCCCTCGTGCGGTCGCCCGCGTACGCCCAGACGACCTTCGCCACGCGCGGCGTCTCCTCCCCTTCGCGGACGAGCGTCGAGAGCGTCTCGGCGCCGTACGACGTCACCCACATCGCCAGCGGCGAGTCCCCGGAGGCGAGGACGGAGAACGGGGCGTCCGGGTCGTCGGCGCCGTACGACCGCGACCGCGCGTCGCCGGAGACGCCGGTCGTCGCGCCGGTCGCGCGCGACAGGAAGAGGAGCGCGAAGCAGGTGTTCGGCTGTTCCTCGCCCCAGCGCGGCGCCGCCCACGAACCCTCCTCCTTCTGGGTCTCGGTCAGGAACGAGGCCCCTTCGCGGTACCAGTCGTGGTCGCCGATCCGCCCGATCCCGAGCAGCCCTCCGACCCGCTCGAGGCCGTACAGGTAGTACCCGAGGTACCGGTGCTGCTCCCCCTCGTCCGCGCTCGGCTTCACGTTCCGGCGCACGTCCCAGTGATCGGCGAGCCACTGCAGGCCCTGCTGGATCCCGGTCTTCACGTCGCCCCGCTTCCGCCGCATCTGCTCGTCGACGATCGCGAGGATGCCGACGCCGGCCGCGGTCATGCTCCCGGACGGCGCATCCGGTCCGTGGTAGCCGAAGCCGCACGCGGCGTACGGGTTGCGGCGCTCTTCCTTGCACTTCAGCGCGTAGTCCGCGAACCGGTTCCAGACCGGGCGCGGGATCTTGTGTCCCGCCTTCGCCGCGGTCCGGAGCGCGAGCGCCGCGTACTGGGTGTTCGACAGGTCGAGCGCTCCGGTCGGGTACGCGTATCCCCCCTTGTCCTGCCACGACACCAGCTCCTCGCAGAGGAGCCGGACCTTCTCGCGGTCCTCCTCGGCGTCGAGCGCGACGAGCGCCATGATGTGGCACGCCATCGAGTACGTCTTCACCGAGTCGTGCGAACGGAGGAACTCGGCGCCGCGCCGCACCGCCGGGTGGTCCTTCGGGAGGCCGGCCTTCAGGAGCGCGTAGACCGCCAGCCCGGTCATGCCGGTCCGGTGCTCCTCCTGTTTGAACGCCCACGATCCGTCGAGCTCCTGGTGGTCGAGCAGCCAGTCGATCCCCTTCGCCTGCGCGATCGGGATCCTCGACTGCACCTCGTGCCACGCGCGGGCGTCGGCGCTCCCCTCGGCGCGGACGGGGCGCGCCGCGTCGGTGACCGCCAGCCGGAATCGACCGAGCGCGTGCGCCGAGCCGAACCGGAACTCCATGCGGACCCGCAGCCACGTCCCGGTGTCGTACGCGAGGTCGCGCGACGTCTCGCAGACCGCGGTCTGCGGCGTCGCCATCGCGGGGTGGACCGACCAGCCGCTGCCGGTGTTGCCGTCGAGCATCGTCGCCACGTCCCGGCCGGACTGCGAGAAGCTCGCGGTCGCGTTCTCGAGCGGGACGGGGACCCAGCGCTTCGCGAACCGCGAGCGCGCCTCGAGGGTGAGGACGCTCACCACGAAGTTGCCGTTGTGCGCCCGGCCCGAGCCCTTCCGCGGGAGCCGATCGTCGGTCAGCGCCTCGAGGCGGAGCGCGGTGATGCCCGAGATCTCGGTGAACAGCTCGAGCTCGTACGCGTCCTCCTCCGGCTTCGGGCCCGAGACGAAGAGCGACCCGTCGGGGAGCGTCTCGAACGTCGCGCCTCCCTCGGACGTCACGGTCTCCGGGGTGAGGACGGTCCAGCGCGCCGCCCCGTCCGGCGGAGCGGGGGCGGGGATCGGGGCCAGGAGGAGGAGGGCGAGGACGAGCGCGGGCATGGGCGGCCGTCCAGCATAGCAGCGCGCGTCGCGGCCGGCCGTCGTCGGCGCGGCAGGGAGCGGCTCGTTCGGAGAAACCTGGCGGGCCCGAGCGCGGGGCGCCGTTCCTCCCGGCATGGGTGACTCGGCGTCGCGGACGCCGCTCGACCGGCGGCCTCGCGCCGCTCCAGCCATGAGGGGGTTCCATGTCTCCACGTTCGACGGGCCTGCTGGCCCTGCTCCTCGTCTCCGCCTGCGTGCACATGCCCTGGACGGACGACGCCCAGGAAGTGGCGAAGGGGAGCATCACGATCTCGACGCCGCTGTTCGTGCCGCTGCTCGGCGCGACCGAGGAGGGGAAGCGCCTCGACTTCGGGCCGTACCGGAGCGAGGAGAAGCTGATCGAGGCCGTCCATCGGTCGCAGCTCGGGAAGACGCTCCTCTCGAGCAAGTCGTTCGCGGGCGCCCTGTCGGTCGCGCTGCCGACGGTCGAGAAGATCGTCACGGCGAGCGATCACCTGCACCAGGGGGACCGCTCGAACTGGAAGCAGCACGTCTCGGAGGCGAAGAGCGTGACGAAATCGGGGGCGCCGCCGGAGGCGCCGCCGAGCCAGCTCGAGGAGGTCCTCTCCGGCGTGCTGGACAAGCTGATCGATCGTTCGGCGGAGGTCGGCCAAGCGCTCCCGCCCGATCAGGTGGCGAGCCTGGTGGAGGCGTACAAGAGCACCATGATCC
>JBICIB010000568.1:0-6228 GCA_043101415.1 Planctomycetota bacterium JB042
ATTCGGCGCTGAACGTCGGGCGGACCCTCGGGGTGGAGGGGCGGCACGAGGAGGCGCTCGTGATCCTGGAGGAGTCGAACGAGACGGCCGCCCGCGTCCTGGACGATGGGGACGAGCTCCGCGCCTACTTCGAGGTCGCGCTCGGCGAGTGTCTGGCGAACCTCGGGCGGTACGACGAGGGCGCGCCGTACCTCCGGGCCGGGGTCGAGCGCGCGATCGAGCACCTCGGTCCCGGGAACCGGTACGCGCGGTGGTTCGCGAAGATCGCCGCGAACGTGATGGCCGAGCACGACCCCGCCGCCGACGACGAGGTCGCCCGCTACCGCGAGATCGCGGCCGGGACCAAGGACGGGTGACCGACCCGCCCGGCGGAGACGTCGCGCGGGGCTGCGACGCCTCTCCGGCGGAACACCGTCCCCCGGCTCCTCCGGCCCCGCCATCGGACGTCCGGTCTCGAGAGGCGTCTTCAGCCGGGAGATCGGCCTCCGTTCGCCGAGTCCGGTGAGGACCTCCCTCGTCCGCGCTCCCCGCCTCGAAGGCCGCCCGCCGGGGAGGCGAGCCACGCCTCGGTCGTCCGGCGCGCCGCTTCGAGGGCGACCGGGCCGAGCGCGAGGCGGTCGGGGGAGACGGCGGGGAGCGTCTCGATCCGGAGGACCCGCCGCGTCGAGGTCTCCGCCGCCGGCGCCGGCATCCGCCGCCAGCGGGTCCGGGCGGCGCGGCTCGGGAGGTCGTGGACGAACGCCCGCTCGTCCGGCCGGAGCGCCGACAGCCCGGCCCGATCGGAGATCCCGCCGTCGACCAGCCACCGGCCGCCGTGGCGGACCGGCCGGAAGAGGAGCGGCACGGCGCACGACGCGCGGACCGCGGTCACGAGCGGCCCGCGATCGATCGGGACCGGCCGACGGGTGAACGGCCGGGCGGCGACGACGGTGAGCGGCGTCGGGCAGTCCTCGACGCGCGAGACGCCGAGCGGGTCGAGGGACCGGCGGAGGAGCGCGCCGAAGCGCTCGCCGCGCAGGAGTCCGCCGAGCGGGAGCCCCGGGTCCCAGAAGTCGCGCTTCTCGATCGACGGGAGCAGCCGGACCAGCGCCTCCGGCCCGAGCCCGGCCGCGACCAGTCCGCCGGCGAGGGCGCCCGCCGAGACCCCGACGATCCGGCGCGGCCGGAGCCCCGCCCGGTCGAGCGCGGCGACGAGGCCGGCGTGCGCGAAGAACCCGAAGAACCCGGCGCCGAGCACGAGCGTGAACGGCTCGGCGGCCAGCCAGTCGCGTCCGGTCTCGTCCGCCTCGCTCAACTTCCACCTCGAGGGACTCGGGGCGGCCCGCGCCGGGGGCCTCGGCCGTTCCTGATACGATGACCACTCTCCCGATCCCGCGGACCGCCGTCCATGCGCTCTCTCCGCCGTTCCGTCTCCCTCCTCGTCCCGCCCCTCCTCGGCCTCGCCGCCGCGGAGGGGTCGGCGCAGTTCGACCAGCGCTGGCTCGGCTACACGGACGCGACCGCGACGCGGCTCGGGGTCGCCCCGACGGCGGTCTCGGGGAACGACGCCGAGGTCGACTTCGCGGTCGGGGACCTCGACCAGGACGGTCGGGACGACCTCGTCGCGGTCCGGAAGGAGCCGCAGACGACGGCCGGGAAGCGGACGAACCTCCTCCTGATGAACGTCGGCGGCAGCCTCGTCGACCGGACGGCGGCGTTCGCGAGCGCGGCGGACGTCCCCGGCGACCAGGGGTTCCTCACGCCGACGAACGACCGCGACGTCTGCCTCGCGGACGTCGACGGCGACGGGTGGCTCGACGTCGTCACCGCGCCGGCGGTGACGCAGGGCGACCCGAAGGAGGTGAGCCACCCGCGGATCTACCGGAACCTCGGGCTCGCCGGCGGGAGCTGGGCCGGGCTCCGGTACGAGGCGGCGCGGATCCCGCAGCTCCTCGTCCACGGGAGCGGACTCGCCGTCGGCGCGAACTTCTGCGGCGTGGCGGCGGGGGACGTCGACCTCGACGGCGACGCGGACCTCTACTTCGTCGACTACGACCTCGGCGGCGGCGACGGCCCGAACGACCTCGGCGACCGCCTGTTGATCAACGACGGCTTCGGGTTCTTCACCGACGAGAGCCTCGCCCGCGTCCCCCCGACCATGCTCGCCTCGTCGTTCGGGACCTCGGCGCAGATCGTCGACCTGAACCAGGACGGCGCGCCGGACGTGGCGAAGACGATGGACGGTCCGGTCCGGATCGCGTACGGGGCGACCGGGGCGCCGGGGACGTTCGGGATCGTCGACACGGCGTACCAGCAGAGCGCGTACCACCTCACCGCGGGCGACCTGAACAACGACGGGCGTCCCGACCTGATCGTGAGCGACGACGGACTCGACCGCCACCTCACGAACCTCGGTCCGGACCCGTTCGGCCGGGTCGTCTGGGACGAGGAGATCTTCGACTTCCTGGTCGGGATCGACGACGGGTTCGGCAGCAACAACACGATCGCCGACCTCGACGGCGACGGTTGGAACGACGCGATCGTCGCCGACGTCGACGTCAACGTCTCCGGCTGCCAGCGGCGGATCCACCTCTATCACAACGTCACGGGCGTCCCCGGCGGCTCGACGAAGCTGCGCGAGGAGCGGCAGTCGGTCGCCGGCGGGTGGGTCGGCGCGTTCGGGATGACCGCCGCCGACCTCTCGGGCGGCCACGACGTGGCGGTGCTCGACGTCGACGGCGACGGCGGGCTCGACCTCGTCCTCGGTCGGTGCGCCGGAGCGTCGGTCTGGCTCCGCGACGCGGCCGTCCCGCCGAGCGTCTGCCAGGCCGACCTCGGCGGCGGCTCCGATCCGGCGTTCTCCCTCTCCGTCTGCGGCGCTCCGCGCGCGCGGGGCGAGAAGGCCACGCTCTTCGTCGACGAGCTGCCGCTGATCGGGACGACCCTCCTCGTCGCCGGGCTGGCGACGAACCCGCTGCCGTGGCCCGGCACGACCGGCACGCTCCTCCCGGTGCCGACCCTGGTCGTGCCGATCCAGTTCAACCAGGGGCACGACTTCGCCCTCGACGTGCCCGGCGGGAGCGGCCCGCTCTCGGTCTACGTCCAGGTCCTCTCCGACGGCGTCTTCCCGGCCACCGGAGTCCGCCTCACGAACGCGGTCCGCCTCGACTTCCTCCCCTGAGCGGGGCGCGGGCGGCGCGGCCTCCGGAGAGCCGGTATCCTGGCGGGGACCGACGGGAGCGGCCGACCCCACCGCGCCGCCCCGGAAGGAGGCCTCGCGTGAGACGATCCGTCGCGTCCCTCTCGACGTCCCTCGCCCTCCTCGTCGTCTCCGTCGCCCTCGCCGAGGAGGGGGCGACCGTCGTCTGGTTCGAGCCGGGGGACCGGCTGATCGCCGACGTCGGCCCGAGCGGCGAGCTGATCGCGTCGCTGATGTCGAACGGGGCCCCCGGCGAGACGCTCGTCCTCGACTTCCTGCCGTCCGCGGAGGAGGCGTCGGTCGGGATGGTCCTGACCGAGGGCGGGACGTTCCTCCCGCCGCCGGCGACGTTCGTGATCGAGGCGAAGCACGGACCGACGAAGGCGTTCCGCCGGAAGGTGAAGATGCCGACCCACGCGCCGTACGTCGTCGCGATCGGCTACGACGCGCCGCCGGGGACGTACGTCGTCCGGACCGGGCTGAAGGTCCCGAAGAAGTTCGAGGGGACGAAGAAGAAGAAGCTGAAGCCGACCGGCCCCTCGCTCACCGCCGCGCACGCGATCCCCGCGCTCGCCGGCTCGACCCTCGACCTCCGCCTCGACGCGAAGAAGGGATTCACGGGGACGCTCTCGTGGACGCTCCGGGACGAGGGCGGCGCGGTCGTCGCCTCGGGGAACGCCGCCGGCGGCACCCCGGGCGCTCCGGACGTCGACGAGCTCGCGATCCCCCTCGTCGACGGCGGCACGTACTCGCTCGTCGTCTCCGGCTTCACCAAGGGGAAGCAGCGCGTGAAGCTCGTCCGGACCCTCCACCCGGGCGCGCTCCTCGGGGAGGACGTCCCGATCTGCCCCTGACCCCCGGCCCCGGTCCGGCCTCGAATTCCCGAATCCGAGCGAAGGATCGGGCGCGAAGGCGGCACGAAGGATCCGTCCGTCGTGCCCGTTCCGGAGTCGCCGATGCCGTTCCCGTCCCTCCTCACCGTCGTCCGTCTCGTCCCCGTCGCGCTCCTCCTCGGCGGCCCGCTCGTGGCGGCGCGGGCGGCCGCGGACGAGCCGCTGGTGATCGAGTCGGTCTCCGTCGTCGACGTCGAGGCCGGGACGGCGGAGGTCGCCACCGTCGTCGTCGAGGACGGGGAGGTCGCCGCCGTCCTCCCCGCGTTCGACGCGGTCCCGGCCGGCGGTCGGACGATCGACGGTCGCGGGCTCTTCCTCGTCCCGGGGCTGATCGACGCGCACGTCCACTTCAGCACCTCGCCCGACTTGTTCGGACCGATGATGGTCGCGAACGGAGTCCTCGCCGCCCGGGACGCGGGCGCGGAGACCGGGACGATCGTGCGGCTCCGCGGCGAGCTCGCGTCCCGCTCCCGGGTCGGCCCCGAGCTGCTCGTGACCGGGGCGATCGTCGACGGCGATCCGCCGGTCTGGCCGTTCTCGAAGGCGTGCGGGACGCCCGAGCTGGCGCGGGCGGCGGTGCGCGAGCTGGCGGCGGCGGGCGTCGACCAGATCAAGGTCTACAGCCGACTCTCGTCGGAGGCGTGGGCGGCGGCGATCGAGGAGGCGCACGCGCATGGCCTGAAGGCGACCGGGCACGTCCCCGCCGGGGCCTCGGTCGACGACGCGCGGGCGCTCGGCCAGGACTGGATCGATCACCTGAGCGGCTTCGACGTCCTGATCGGGCGGCACGTCGACGGAGAGAGCGCGCGGACGGACGCTGGGGAGTGGTCGGCGTTCGGATTCTGGCGCCACCTCGGCCGGGCGGATGCGGCGGCGCTCGACGCGGCGTACGGCCGACTGGCGGAGGCCGGGACCGTCGTCTGTCCGACGCTGGTCGTGATGGAGGGGATCGCCCGCGCGGCCGATCCATCCGCGCGCGACGCCGCGCTCGCGCCGTTCGTGCCGGCGCACCTCCTCGCGTTCTGGACGAGCCCGCGGTACCGGGGGTTCGGGGCGCGGACGCCGCTGGTGATCCCGCCGATGAAGGAGGTCGTCCGCGCGCTGCACCGGCGCGGGGTGCGGCTCGTCGTCGGGACCGACCTCGCGAACCCGTTCGTCCACGCCGGCTTCTCGGTCCACCGGGAGATGGAGCTGTGGCAGGAGGCGGGCGTGCCGGCGGCGGACGTCCTGCGCGCGGCGACGATCGTCCCGGCGCGCGCGCTCGGCGTCGACGACCGGCTCGGATCGATCCTCCCCGGCAAGACGGCCTCGATGGTGCTGGTCCGGCGGAACCCGCTGATCGACGTGCGGCACCTCGCGGGGATCGAGGCGGTGGTCGACCGCGGGACCTTCCTCGACCGGGCCGCGCTCGACGGGCTCCTGGCGGACGCGCGGAGCCTCGCCGGCCATCCGGACGGCGGGGACGAGGTGTCGGCGGACGACGGGGCCGCGCCGGACTCCGCGCCGCTCGCGCCGCCGGGCGAGGAGATCGCGCGGGGGACGCTCGCGATGACGTGGTCGGGGTTCGACGCCGGCGTCGAGGCGTTCGCGATCACGCGGCACGACGGGGGGTACCGCCTGCAGGCGCGTTCCCTCCCGACGGGCGGGTTCGAGAAGCCGTTCTTCGTCGACTTCTCGTACGGCGGCGAGGGGCGGTTCCGGGAGGGAGTCTTCCGCGAGCTGGTCGACGGGCCGTTGGAGGCGACGTACGGCGTCGACGACGGCGTGGTCGAGGCGTTCGCACGGCGGGCCGGGGAGCCGCTGCCGCCCCGGACGCTCGACCTCGCGCCGGGCGCGCTCGTCGAGGCGCCGGTCTTCGCCGGGGCCCTCTTCTCCCTCCACCGCCTCGGACTCGCGCCGGGAGAGTCGCGCGAGATCGAGGCGGTGTCGCTCGGCCGGCCGACGTGGGAGCCTCGGGCCGCGCCGGTGACGATCCGGCGATTGGACGACGCGGACTGGAGCGGGCTCGGCGGGCCGTCGCGGGCGCGCCGGTACGCGCACGCGTACGAGACGCCGATGGGGACGATCGACTTCGAGACCTGGACCGACGCGCGCGGCATCGTCCTGAAGGCGATCCTGACGATGCCGATGGGGAAGCTCGTCGCGGAGCGTTCGGAG
>JBICIB010000569.1:0-12092 GCA_043101415.1 Planctomycetota bacterium JB042
CCGCGAGGCGGACGCGAACGAGGAGCTTCGGCGCGTGGCGCGCGCGTTCGAGGAGCTCCCGCCCCGCGACCGGGACGCGCTCCGCCTCGCCCGCGTCGAGGGCCTCTCGCACCGGGAGATCGCGGACCGCCTCGGCGTGAACGAGGGGGCGTCGCGCATGCTCCTCTCCCGCGCCGCGGCCCGGTTGGCGCGGCTGCTGGCGCGGGGCTCCTGACGCTCCGCGGGCGTCGCCGCTCGCCGGGACGCGGCCCCGCGGACCGGCCTCAGGGGGCGTCGCCGGCGTCCGCGCCGCGCCGCGCCGCGAGTCGCCGCCGCAGGTCGGCGGCATCGGCGCCGGCGTCGATCGCTCGGTCGGCCGCCTCGCGCGCGGCGGCGGCGTCCCCGGCCGCCGCGTGGCAGAGCGCCGCGTTCCCCAGGAGGTAGGCGAGGAGGTCCGCCCGTCCCTCCGCCAGCGGCGCGGCCTCCTCGAACGCCGCCGCCGCCCGCGCGGGGTCGGACCTGGCGAGCGCCTCCGCGAGCGACACCAGCACGACGCGACGGAGACGCCCGTCCTCCGGCGCCACCGCCTCCTGCATCGTCCGCGCGCGCTCGGCGACCTCGATCCGGCGCCGCGCCCGCGCCCCGTCGTCCTCGGCCGCGCCGAGCGCGTCCGCGAGCATCGTCAGCGCGGTCGCCAGCTCGGGGTGCCCGTCCGGATGCAGCGCCTCCTGGATCGCCACCCCCTCCTCGTGCAGGGCGATCGCGCGGTCGATCCGACCGAGCCCGGCGCACGCGCTCGCGAGCGCGTGGCGGGAGAGCGCGCCCTCGGGATGCGGTTCGGGATGGAGGCGGCGCTGGCGCGCGTCGACCCACTCGAGGTCCGGGAGCGCCTCCGCCGGCCGCCCCCGCAGCAGGTGGATCCGACCCCGCTCGAGCCGGGCGCGGGCGACGGTCGGCTCGTGCGGCGGGTCGGCCGTCTCCGCCGCGGCGAGCGCCCGGTCGAGCTCGGCGACCGCCTCCTCGGTCCGGAACCCGAGGACGAGCGCGCGGACCAGGACGAACCGCGCCTCGACGGTCCGAGGGTCGGTCGGACCGGACCACGCGTCGAGGTCCCGCACCAGCGCGCGGGCGAACCGGACCGCGGCCTCGGCGTCGCCGGACCCGGCCCGCGCGGACGCCAGGTACGAACGGATCGCCGTCGTCGTCTCGTGCCGCTCGCCGAAGACCGCGTGGGACGCCGCCAGCCCCCGCTCGAGGAGCTCGATCGACCGCGGCACGTCGCCGAGCCGGAGCACGATCCTCCCGCCCGCTCCGAGCAGTTCCGCCTCGAGCGCCGGGTCGTCGACGTCCGCGAGGACCCGCGCGAGCCCCGCGTCCAGCGCCTCGCGCGCCGTCGGCTCGCGCCCGCCGTGCCGGGTCGGATCGGCGGCGGAGAACGTGTCGACGATCAGGTCGGTCAGCCGTTCGGCGCGGCGGCGGGCGAGGCGTTCCCGCTCGACGCTCTCCGCGAGCACGGCCGAATGCCGGGTCTCTCGCCAGAGGAGGAGCGACGGAGCGGCGGCGAGCACGAACAGGAGGAGCGCGAGGGCCGCGGCGAGGCGCGGCTGGCGCTCGGCGAACCGCGCCAGCCGCCCGAACGGTCTCGGCCGCCGGGCGACGATCGGACGGCGGGCGAGGACGTTCTCGAGGTCGTCCGCGAACGCGGCGGCGTCGGGGTAGCGGCGCGCCGGGTCGGCGTCGATCGCGCGGAGGCAGACCGTCTCGAGGTCGCGGGGGACGCCCGGGTGGAGCGCGCGCGGCCGGGCCGGGGCGTCCTCGAGGATCGCGCGCTGCAGCCGGGCGGCGTCGTCGGCCGGGTGGGGGAGCCGGAGCGTCAGCATCTCGTAGAGCGAGACGCCGAGCGAGTAGACGTCGGAGCGGGCGTCCGTCTCGGCCGCCGCGCGGAGCTGCTCCGGCGCCATGTACGCGAGCGTGCCGAGGGTCGATCCGGTCCGCGTGACCCGCGACGCGCCCTCCGTCGCCTGCAGGCCGAAGTCGAACAGCAGCGCCCGTCCGCGGACGTCGACCGCGAGGTTCGACGGCTTGACGTCGCGGTGGAGGACGCCGCGCGCGTGGGCGTGCGCGAGGGCGCGGGCGGCCGCGGCGGCGATCGCGGCGGCGCCGTCGCACCACGTCGCGCGGAAGACGGCGTGTCCCGTCGGCTCCGCCGGCCGCCCCGCCCGGGCCTCGACGGCGGCCCGGAGGTCGGCGCCGGTCAGCGAGTCGGGCGCACGATCGGCGAGCCCGCGCAGGATCTCCGCGACGGTCGCCCCCTCGATCCGTTCCATGACGAAGTACGGGAGGCCCCGTTCCTCGCCGACGGTGTGGATCGGCACGATCCCCTCGTGTTCGAGCGTCGCCACCGCCCGGGCCTCGCGGCGGAACCGCTCGCGCGCGCCGGGGACGAGGAGCCGCTCGGGCCGGATCAGCTTCAGGGCGACCTCGCGTCCGAGCGACGTCTGCACCGCGCGGTAGACGACGCCCATGCCGCCGTCTCCGAGCCGCTCCTTCAGTTCGAACTCGCCGAGGCGCTCCGGGAAACGGCGGTCGGCGGCGACGCTCGAGAGGCCGAGCGCCGCGACCGCCTCCGCCTGGGCGCGGATCGTCGGAGCGAGGTCCTCGTGCTCGCGGCAGGCGGCGTCGATCGCGTCGTCGAACCGCTCGGGTGCGTCCTCGAGGCAGCGCGCGACGATCTCCTCCGCGCGGGCGGAACGCTCGGACGACGGGGGCGGGGCTCGATCCTCCACGCGGGCATGGTATCCGGTCGCTCCCGGCCGGCGCCCGAGACGAGGCGGCGGGGCGCCGGCGGACGAGCCGACACCCCGCCGCGCCGGGCGATCGCGAACGCGGTCAGTCCTTCAGCACGAACGAGACCTTCATGTTCACGCGCCAGCGCGTGATCTTGCCGTCCTCGACGTCGACCTTCATGTCGTTGACCCAGGCGCCCTTGACGTTCTGGAGCGTCTTCGAGGCGCGCGAGATGCCCTTCTCGATGGCGTCCTCGAAGCTCTTCTTCGACGTGGACGAGAGCTCGGTGATCTTGGCGACGGACATGCGTTCGGTCCTTTCTCGGGGGATCGGGGGAAGGGACGAGCGTACCGCGATCCCCGAGACGGCGGCGAGAGCGAAGAGCGGAGCGAGGGCGCGCTCGGGGCGTCGTGCGTCGAATCGCGTACCATCCCGCCCCATGTCCACCGCCTTGGTCCTGCCGCTCGCCCTCCTCCTCGCTCCCCCCGGTCCCGGCCCCGCGCCCGAGCCGCGCCCGCCGAACGTCGTGTTCGTGCTGGCGGACGACCTCGGCTGGGGGGAGCTCGGCTGCTACGGACAGGAGCGGATCCGGACCCCGCGGATCGACGAGATCGCCGCCGAAGGGATGCGGTTCACGCGGCACTACGCGGGGAGTCCGGTCTGCGCGCCGTCGCGCGCGGTCTGGATGACCGGCCTCCACACCGGACACGCGTTCGTCCGCGACAACTCCGAGAACGGGGGCTGGGGGAAGGACGCGCCGGAGGGGCAGCTGCCGCTTCCGCCGGGGACCGACTCGCTGCCGCGCCGGATGCAGGCGGCGGGGTACCGGACGGCGTGCGTCGGGAAGTGGGGGCTCGGCGGGCCGGGGACGAGCGGACATCCGAACCGACAAGGGTTCGATCTCTTCTT
The DNA here is from genome assembly GCA_043101415.1 of Planctomycetota bacterium JB042. GTDB lineage: Bacteria > Planctomycetota > B15-G4 > B15-G4 > JADJEK01 > JAUIEL01. The sequence continues at coordinate 3,676 of JBICIB010000569.1, forward strand.
CGGGCACCTCTGCCAGCGGAAGGCGCACAACCATTACCCCGCGCACCTCTGGCGGAACGAGGAGAAGGTCGAGCTCGACGGGAACCCGTGGTTCGCGTCGCACCAGCGGCTCGATGCCCCGCCCGCGGACGGCGACTACGGGGCGTACGCGGGCGACCGGTACGCCCCGGCCGAGATGCTCGCGGCGGCGGAGCGGTTCGTCCGCGCGCACGCCGACGAACCGTTCCTCCTCTGGTACACCAGCCCGATCCCGCACGCGGCGCTGCAGGTCCCCGACGGGCTCGTCGAGGAGTACCCCGCCGCGTGGGACGAGTCTCCGTACCTCGGCCGGAAGGGATACCTCCCGCACCCGCGCCCGCGCGCGGCGTACGCGGCGATGGTGACGCACCTCGACCGGGAGGTCGGCCGGCTGCTCGACCTCCTCGCCGAGCTCGGGCTCGAGGACGACACGATCGTCTTCTTCTCGTCCGACAACGGCCCGACCTTCAACGGCGGGACCGACTCGACGTTCTTCGACAGCGCGGCCGGCCTGCGCGGGCTGAAGGGCTCGGTCCACGAGGGGGGCATCAAGGTGCCGCTGGTCGCGCGCTGGCCGGGGAGGATCGCCGCCGGTTCGACCAGCGACCTGGTGTCGGCGTTCGAGGACGTCTTCCCGACGGTGGCGGAGCTGTGCGGCCTCGACGCCCCGGAGGGGGTCGACGGCGTCTCGTTCGCGCCGACGCTCCTCGGCCGGCCGGACGAGCAGGCGGCGCCGGAGGTGCGGTACTGGGAGTACGCGCGCCAGCAGGCGGTCCGACGCGGGGACTGGAAGCTGGTCCGGACGTGGGATCGGGAGGGGACGGTCCGCACGATGCTGTTCGACCTCGCGTCCGATCCGAACGAGCGGACCGACCTCGCGGCGGAGCGCCCGGAACGGGTCGCCGCGCTCCTCGCCGACGCCCGGGCGGCGCGGACGCCGTCGGCCGAGTTCCCGCGGCCGGTGCTCGACGAGGCGGAGTAGCGCCCGCCGCTTCAGTCGTCGACGCGGGCGCGCCATGCGTCCGCGTCGTCCGTCCGGCCCCACTGCGCGTACAGCGCGGAGAGTTCGCCGGCGAGGGTCCGCGCCCGCGGGTCGTCCTCGGGGAGTTCCCCGCACGCCTCGACCCGCGTCAGCAGGGCGGCCTCCGCCTCCTCGAACCGCCGGCTCGAACGGAGCGCGCGCGCCAGGGCGGACGAGGAGGAGACGGTGTTCTCGTGATCCTCTCCGAGCACCGCCGCCAGGCCGCCGGTGGCGCCGGTCAGCAACGCGAACCCGCGCTCGTCCTCCCCCAGCGCGACGAGGGTCCGGCCGAGGTCGAGCTCGGCGTACAGCGTCCGGAGGTGCCGCGGGCCGAGCGTCCGGCGTTGCCGATCGACCACGGTCTCGAGGATCGCGCGCGCCTCCGCCGGACGGCCGGTGAACAGCCGGATCTTGCCGAGCTGCGCCCGGACCATGAGCGTGTCCGGGTGGTCCGCGCCGAGTCGCTCCTCCGCGAACGCGCACGCCTCGGCGAGGTGCGCCGTCGCCTCGTCGAGCCGGCCGAGCTCGAGCTCGGTGTGCGCGACGTTGTGCAGGCAGCGGACGAGCGGCTGCGCGTTCCCGGGGTCGCGCCGGCGGACGTCGAGGACGTCGAGCAGCTCGTCGAGCGCCTCCTCCGTCCGCCAGCGCGCCCGGAGGAGCGCCGCGTGGGCGCTCCGGGCGACCAGCGTGAGGTCCCGGCGGTCTCCGAGGACGGCCCGAGCGAGCTCCCGGGCGGAGGTGAGCAGCGGCTCCGCCTCGTCGAGCCGCCCGAGGTTCAGGAGCGTCGTCCCGAGGTGCGTCCGCGCGTCGATCGTCACCTCGTGCCGCTCGCCGAACCGCTCGCGCGCGGCGTCGTGCGACCGCCGCCAGAGCGGGGCCGCCTCGACGAACCGCGAGTGCTCGAACAGGAACCGCGCCTGCCGCGCCACCGCCCGCAGGGTGCGCGGGTGATCGGGACCGTACGCCTCCTCGAACGCGCGGACGTCGTCGCCGTGGAGCGCGCTCGCCTCGGCGAAGCGCCCCTGCCGCATGCGGACGAAGGCGAGCACCGCCGCGGCGTCGCGGGTGTCCGGATGCAGGTCGCCGAGCCGGTCGCGTCGGCCGCGGACGACCTCCGCCAGCATCTCGGCGGCCCGGTCCGGATCGCCGGCGGCGAGGTGCACCTGCCCGAGGCGGAAGCGGGTGCGATCGACGATCGGGTCGTCCGGACCGAGGGCGCGCGCGCCGTTGGCGACGAGCCGCTCGAGGTCGGCGACGAGCCCGTCGAGGTCGTGGGCGCGGACGCGGACGAGGGCGCGGTCGACCTCCGCCTCGGTCGCCTGCGGCGCGTCCGGCCCGAACGCGGCGCGGGCGTCGTCGACGACCCGGGCGATCGTGGCGAGCGCCTCCTCGTGCCGGGCGGCCGACGAGAGCGCGAGCGCGAGCTGCCGCCGCGCCTCGATCGTGGTCGGGTGCGGCGCGCCGCGGGTCGGTTCGAGCCGGTCGACCGCCGTTCGCAGGTCGCGGAGGGCGGCGGCGTGATCGCCGAGCCCGAGGAACGCCGCTCCCGTCGTCGCCAGGAGCCGCCCGGCGAGCGCGGGCCGGTCCGCGAGCTCGGTCTCGACGCGCGCGGCCGCCGTCTCGAGGAGCTCGCGCAGCTCGACGCCCTCGCCGTGCACGTCCGGGTCCGCCGACCGGAGCAGCTCCTCGAGGACCCGGGTCACGGCGGTCGCCTCCTCCAGCGCCGCGGTCCGCTCGCGCGCGCTCCGCCGCGCTTCGAGCAGCGCGATCCCGACCGCGACGAAGGCGACGATCGCGGTGGCGGCGATCGCTCCGGCCGCGGCGACCAGCGGCCGGTGGCGTCGGGCGAAGCTGGCGAGCTGCCGCCGCGCGCTCGGAGGTCGCGCGACGATCGGCTCGCGCCGGAGGCAGCGCCGCAGCTCGTCGCCGAGCTCGCTCGCGGAGGCGTACCGCTCGTCCGGATCCTTCCGGAGCGCCCGGGCGAGGACGACCTCGAGGTCGCCGCGGAGGGACGGGTCGTCGCGGCCGAGCGGCGGCGGCGGCTGGTCGCGGACGACCCGGAGGGCGTCCGGGAGGTCGAGGCCATCGACGGCGTACGGCGGCCGCCCGGCCAGGAGCTCGTACCCGAGGACCCCGAGCGCGTAGACGTCGCTCCGCGTGTCGACGGCGTGCGACTCCCCGCGCGCCTGCTCGGGGCTCATCGTCTCGAGCGTGCCGAGGAGCTGTCCGGCCCGCGTCGCCGGCGGCCGATCGGGGTCCGGCTCGTCGTCGATCCGCCGCGCGACGCCGAAGTCGACGATCCGCGGCTCGCCGGCGGCGTCGACCAGGATGTTCGCGGCCTTCAGGTCGCGGTGGATCACTCCGCGGGCGTGCGCGTGGCCGACGCCGTCGCAGACGCGGGCGAGCAGACGGATCCGGTCGTCGCGGTCGAGCCCGCGGACGCGCGCGGCCTCGAGGAGCGGGAGCCCGTCCACCAGCTCCATCACGAGGTACGGCTGCGTGCCGTGGCCGAGGTCGACGTCGCCCGCCTCGAAGATCCGGGCCACGTTCTCGTGCCGGAGCCGCCCGAGGATGTCGACCTCCAGGCGGAAGCGGCGGAGCGCGTCGTCGTCGACGAGCCCCGGTCGGAGGAGCTTGATCGCGACGGTGCGCGCCGGGTGGGCCTGCTCGGCGGCGTAGACCGTCCCCGCGCTGCCGGTCCCGAGGCGGCGCGTGATCCGGAACGCGCCGATCCGCTCGGGGAGCGCCTCCTTCGGGGCGCGGAGGAACGGGGTGTCGAGCGGGTTGTCGTCGCGTGCGTCCCGCCGGAGGAGCGCCTCGACCTCCGCGCGCAGCGTCGCGTCGTCTCCGCACCGGGCGTCGAGGAGCTCCTCGCGCTCCGGGGGCGGCAGGTCGCACGCCGCGTCGAACACCGCCCGCAGCCGCGCCGCGCGGTCGCGCGCGCTCACGCGCGCCCCTCCGGCCGCAGCCGCTCGTCGAGCCACGCCCGCGCGAACCTCCAGTCGAGGTTCACGGACCGGGGGGAGACGCCGAGCACGGCCGCCGCCTCGTCGACCGTCAGCCCGCCGAAGACGCGCAGCACGACGACCCGGGACGCGCGGGAGTGGTCCCGCTCGAGCGCCGCGAGGGCCTCCTCGAGGTCGAGGAGGTCGAGAACGGGCGACGGGAGCTCGGGGTCCCGTCCGGTGAGCGTGACCCGCGACCACCGTCCGCCGCGCTTCGCCGCGTCGCGTCGCCTCGCGTGGTCGACGAGGACCTCGCGGAGCGCGCGCGCGGCGGCGGCGAGGAACGCGTCGCGCTCGAACCGCCGGCCGCGCCCCCCGGCGGCGACCCGGAGGTACGCCTCGTGGACCAGGAGCGTCGGCTGCAGGGTCGGCGACGTCCGTTCCCGGCGGAGCGCGCGCCCCGCCAGCGCGCGGAGCGCGTCGTACACCTCCGGCATCCAGTCGTCCGCGGTCGTCCCGGACGGAGGCGCGGCGGCGGAGGGTTCGCTCGGCATGGCGACAGGGTAACAGCTCGGCGACGGACGCTCGGGAGTGCGCTCGGGGGTGCGCGAGGGGGCGCGGCCGGGAGGTTCCGCGCCGTCGGAATTCCGTCCGCCGCGTTGCGCGGTCCGCCGCCGTTTCGCGCAGAGGGGAAGGGGCGACGCCTCGTCGCTCCCGTGGAACCCGAGAAGGAGAACCCATGACCGCTCGTCCCCCCGTCCGCGCGCTCGCGTGCGCCGCTCTCGCCGCGTCCTTCGTCCTCTCCTCGGCCGCGCCCGCCGCCGCGGCGGGGAACGTGCTGATCGTCGATCCGGCCGGCGTCGCGGGGACGTACCTCGGCGTGAACCAGGCGATCGCCGCCGCCTCGGACGGCGACACCCTGCTGATCCGGGGCGGGTCGTACCCGTCGATCACGCTCAACGGCCGATCCCTGACGCTCCTCGCCGACGGCGCGGCGTTCGGGGTCGGGCTCCTCGACATCCGGAACACGACGCCGTCCCAACGGGTCGTCGTCCGCGGCGCGCAGGTGTCCGGCGGCTTCTTCTCGTTCCAGTTCCCGGTCGTCATCGGGAACTGCAAGGGACCGGTCGTCCTCGAGGACTGCCTGATCGCTCCGTTCGTCGGCAACCCGGACCTCACCGATCACGCGGTGGCGATCGGCGACTCGAGCCGGGTCACGCTCGTGCGGTGCCAGATCGAGGCCGTCGCGGGGACGTCGGGGAGCAACGGGCTGTACGGGTCGCAGGGCGGGGCCGGCGTCTACTGCGAGGGATCGACGGTCGGGATCTACGACTGCGAGGTGAAGGGAGGGGACGGCGGCAACGCGTGGGTCCAGTTCTTCTCCACGCTGACGTCGACGTTCGGCGGGCCCGGGCTCTGGGTGCGCGACGGGCACGTCCTCGCCTCCGGGTCGACGTTCGTCGCGGGGCAGGGCGGGGACGGCTCCGAGACGGGCGTCGGCCTCTGCGACCTCCCGGGCTCGGACGGCGGGGACGGGATCACGCTCTTCCCGAGCGGGCAGGTCACGCTCCTCGACTGCCAGACCGTCGCCGGCGCGGCGGGGAGCGAGGCCGGCGGATGCCCGGCCGGCGGGGTCCCGGGCGTCGCGATCGACACGAGCCCGAACGGCGTCGTGAACGTGGTGAACGAGCCGGCGCGGAGCCTCGAGGTGACGTCGCCGGCCCGCGAGGGGCAGACGGCGACGCTCACGCTCGGGGGCGCGCCGAACGAGACGACGTTCCTCCTCTACTCCGCGAACCTGCACGGCGCGCTCGAACCGGGGCTGGCGGGGTTCCTCCTCCCCGGTCCTCCGCTCGGCGTGTTCGGCGTGACGCCGCTCTCCGGCGGCGGGTTCCTGCAGTCGACGCTCTCGGTCCCGACCGGGTTCTTCCCGCCGGGGATCGACGCCGCCGACGTGATGCTCCAGGTCGCGGTCCCCGGCGCCGCGGGGACCGGCGTGCTCGGGAGCGGCTCGGTGGTGACGTTGCTCCGGAGCGGGTTCTGAGCGGACCGGGAACGGTCGGCGCCGCGGATCGGCGACACCGGTACGCTCGGGGGCGTCGATCTCCCCCGAATCCGGAGCCGTCCCTCGCGCGCCCTCCCGACGTTCCTCGCGTTCGCCGTCGTCGTCGCGGCCGCGCTGCTCCTCGGGAGGGAGCACGCGGAGCGCGCCGCGGCGCCCGTGGTCGGGGGGTCGTTCTGGTCGGCGACGAACGAGGCGGGGCGGCCGCTCCGGAACCGCTCGCTCGAGGACGGGCTGTGGCTCGCGCCGGGGGACGTGGTCGCGGTCGACCGGGAGGAAGGGGACGACCTGAGGTTCCGGCGGGTCGACCTCGAGCTCCGGCCGGCGGGGCGGCAGTCGTCGACGCTTCACCTCGACCTCCGCTCCGCGGGGACGGCGCGCGTCCGGCTGACGCTCTCGCCGCGGCGGGACGTCTCCGCGCAGCTCGTCGAGCGGGGGGCGGACGGCGTCGAGCGGGTCGTCGCGGCGGTCGAGGCGGAGGGGCGGCGTCGACACGAGCGCCGCCCGTTCCGGCTGTCGCTCCGGTGCGACGGTCCGCACGTCGCGGCGTGGCTCGACGAGGCGCCGCTGATCGAGGGGACGGTCGCGCGGCCGGCGGCGGGTGCGTTCCGGTTGTCGTCGGACGGCGCGCGGCTGCTCGGCCTCCGGGTCGAGGCGGAGCGCCCCGGCGACGACGGCGCGCCGCTCGTCCTCGTCGACGATCTCTCCCGGACGCCGTCCGGCCGCGCGGGACCGTGGGCCGCCCGGACGCTCGGCGCGCTCGCGCTCCTCCTCGGGGTCGGGCTCTGGCTGCGCGCGCTCTGCCTCGGGCGGCCGCCGATCGCCGCGCTCTTCCGGGCCGTGCTCGCGGTCGGGGCTCCCGCGGCGCTGCCGGTCGTGTTCCGCGCGGCGTGGGACCCGCCGTTCCTGCCGCTGGTCGCGGGGGGGCTGGCGCTGCTCGGCGTCCCGATCGCGCTCTTCGTGCTCCGGGACGACCTCGACGCGGCCGGGGCGAGACGGCGCGCGGACGGACTCCGCGCGCTCGCGGTCACCCTCCTCCTGGTGGGGGCGGCGGCGGCCCTGGCGTGGGACGCGCGCGCCGACCGGGTCGAGGCGGCCGCGGCGCGGGCCCGGCGGGAGGTGGAGACGCTCACCCTCGAACCGGTCGAGCGGACGGAGCGGGAGCGGCTCGACGCGGGCTCGGCGATCGTGCTCGGCGGTTCGTACGGGAGCTTCCGGCTCGGCGCGGACGTGACGCTCGGGGACGGCGCGGCGCTGGAGGTCCGGCGAGGGAGGACCGACGCCGCGATCGGGTCGGCGCTCGTCGTCTCGGCCGACCCGCGGTGGCCGAGCGGGTTCCTCCGACTCGGCCCGCGTCGGATCGAACGGATCGGCGGCGCCGGCCCCGTGGCGGAAGCCGGCGAGACCGCGCGGCTCGAACTCGAGGTGCGGGGGACGGCGCTCCGGGCGCGGCTCGACGACCGGGCGATCGGGGAGGCGGTCGACCTCGACGCGGCGGCGGACGCGGTGACGCTGGTCGCGGTCCGCGGCGTGGTCGAGGTCGAACGGCTGTCGCTCGAGCCGATCCCGCCGGGGGAGGTCGGCGCGCGGGGGCCCGGGATCGCGGAGGCGAGGCCGTTCGGGCTCGCCGCGTTCGTCCTCCTCGCGGCGGCCGCCGTCGCGTCGCGGCTCCTGCGTCGACCGTTCCTCCGGACGGTCGAGGTCGTCGCCTTCGCGTTCGTCCCCGCCTCGATCGCGCTCCTCGGGGTCGACGACGGGACGGTGCCGACGGCCTGGACGTTCGCGGCGGCGGCGGCCGCGGCCGGGGTCGCGGCCGGGCTGCCGCTCGCGCACGGGAGGACGTCGACGACGCCGCGGCTGGTCGGGGCGGCGGTCGTCACGATCGCGGCGGCCGCGGGCGGGACGGTGGTCCTGCTCCCGGGTCCGGGGGACGGGAGCGACGCGTCGCCGGTCCGCGCGGTCGACTTCGCGACGTTCGCGGGGCCGACGCTCCTCCCGGGATGGGTCCACTACCAGCACCCCCGCTCGCGGGCGATGAACGGGTGGCTCGCGGGGCACGCGTTCCGCGGGCGACGCTTCGCCGCCGGGCGACGGCCGGACGGCGCGCGGGTCGTCTGCGTCGGGACGTCGAGCACCTGGGGAGCGGGGACCCCCGAGACGTCCGGGCTCGACTGGCCGACGGTGATGGAGTCGCGGCTCCCGGCGGGGACCGAGGTGATCAACGGCGGCGTGCGCGGATCGAACGCGCTCCTCCTCTCGATCCTGCACGAGGAGGTGCTCGCCCGGTTCGACCCGGACGTGGTCGTGGTGACGCTGTTCCACAACGACGCGGTCAGCTTGCCGCAGTTCGACGCGCCGGCGCTCCTCGAGC
>JBICIB010000570.1:0-2958 GCA_043101415.1 Planctomycetota bacterium JB042
CGCTCGACCTCCGCCAGGCGTGGGCGCGGCTCGCGCAGGCGGACGCCGCGCTGCGGGTCCAGGAGTCGCGCCGCTGGCCGATCCTGGTGGGGACCGGCTCGTCCGACGTCGGCGCAGCGTACGTCAATCCCGAGGGCCTCCCGAACGCGCGCACCAGCTTCTCAACCCTGGCCGGCGGCGTGAACGCGGCGTACGAGATCGATCTGTTCGGGCACGTGACGCGGTCGATCGAGGCGGCCACCGCGGACGCGGAGCGGGCGGCCCGTCTGACCGACGCGCTGCTGATCGCCGTCCGGTCGGAGCTCGCCCTCGCGTACATCGAGCTGCGGGCCCTTCAGGAGCGGGAGTCGACGCTGCTCGGCCACATCGCTCACCAGCGCGAGACGGTCCGGTTCATGACCGAGGAGCGCTCCCCCCGCACCATCGAGGCGGACGTGGCGCTCGCGCGGCGGAGCCTCGCCGAGTCGGAGGCGGCGCTCCCTCCGCTCCGGTTCCTGCAGCGGGGCGCGAAGTCCCGGATCGCGGTGCTGGCCGGGCGGCTCCCGACGGACTACGACGAGCTGCTCGAGCCCGAAGGAGCGGTCCCGGTCGCCCCGGACCGGTTCGCCGTGGGGCTGCCGGCCGACGTCCTCCGACGTCGCCCCGACCTCCGCGCGGCCGAGCGGCGGGTCGCGGCGGAGTCGGCGCGCATCGGCGTCGAGATGGCCGAGCTGTACCCGCGGTTCTCTCTGAACGGGGCGCTCGCCGCGTCGGCGTTCCACACCGACAACGGCGACACCACGGCCCGCTCCGCCGGCGTCGGCCCGGCGTTCCGGTGGAACCTCTTCAACGCGGGACGGGTCCGGAGCTTCATCGACGCGCAGGACGCCCGCGCCGAGGAGGCGCTCCTCGCCTACGAGCAGGCCGTGCTGCGGGCGATGGAGCAGGTCGAGAACGGGCTCGCCGTCTACCTCGGCGAGCAGGAGGGGCTCGCCGCCACGATCCGCGCCGCCGACGAGGCGCGCGTCGCGGCGCGACTGTTCGGCGAGGAGTACCGCACGAGCGACGTGCGCGCCCGGGCGCTGGTGCAGGGAGAGCGCGAGAACCGGGTGCTCGACGACCTCGAGATCGTCGCCCGCAGCCGCGTCGCGTCGGCGTACGTCGCGCTCTGTCGCGACCTCGGCGGCGGGTACGACCCGCGGCCCCTCGAGGAAGCGCCGTGAGCGGCGCGGCCGGCGCCGGCCTCGCCTCCGCGCCTCAGTCGATCTTCGACGTGAGCTTCCACGTCCACGACATCGACTTGTCGTCGTCTCCGTGGATCGAGGCGACGAGCGTGTCGCCCTTCCGCTCGTAGCGGATGCGCTTGGGGATGTCGTGCTCGGGTTTCTCGAACTACACGACCCGGCCCTCGAGCGACTTCAGGGGGAAGAACGTCGGCGGGAACTGGCCGCCCGGGTAGGCGAGGTACTTGATCACGCCGCGCTTGTGCGTGATGCGGAGGAACTCGAACGGCCCGCCGCCGCCGGCGGACGTCCGGTTCATGCCGATCATCGACGTGCCGCGCGACGGCAGCCACACCTCCTCGACGATGCGCCCGCCCGCGTCGCTCCGCCAATGACCGGCGAGCCAGGCGAGGTCGTCGAGCGTGGGCCCGGACTTCTCGGCCTCGCCGTCCTGCCCGGCGAGGAGCGACGTGGCGCCGGCGACCGCGAGCAGAAGGGCGAGTCGCGCGAGGGATCGGGGGCGAAGGGACGCGGAAGTTCGCATGGGATGAGTCCTCCAATGCGGACATCCCACCACGTCGGCTCGCGGCCGGATTGGACGAATGCGACATCCCGGGGTTCGGGGTCGCGGTGTGGAGGGGGGCGGGCTGGACTGCGGGTTCGGCGCCGCGGAAGGACGACTCGCGTATGACCGCGCTTCGCCTCCCGGGCCGAGCACGCGACCGCATCGGTCACGCTCCCACCGAATCACGGCTCGGCCGGCGCATGCCGGATGGCCCAATCCCTCCACGTCGCGTCCCCCCGCATCGCGATCTCCCGCAAGAGCCCCTCCGTCCGCTCGTCGACCCTCCCCGCGCTCACCTGCAGCCGCGCCATCGCCTGCATCGCCGGCAGGTGGTCGGAGTAGACCTCGAGCGCGGCGGCGTACGCCGCGATCGCCTCGTCGACCCGCGCGGCCCGCTCGAGCGCGATCCCGAGGTTCATCCGGGGGTCGGGGTGGCCGGGCATCAGCTTCCGCGCCGCCTCGAACTCGTGCGCGGCCTCGTACAGGTCCCCGCGCTTCAGGTGGACGACTCCGAGGTTGTTGTGGGCGGGGCCGTACCAGAGGTCCTCCCCGATCGCCTCGGCGAGAAGCCGCTCGGCCGCGTCGAGGTCGTCCCCCTCCAGCCGGTCGGCGGCGAGTCGGTTCAGCCGCTGCGCCTCGACGGTGTTCCGCGACTCCTCGGACGGCGTCCGGTACGCCCCGCCGTCGGGCGACGCGCATCCGACCAGGGCGACGACGAGCGCCGCGGCTCCGATCGCCGCTCTCCGCACCCGCGCACCCCTCACGACCCGCCCTCCGCGGCGTACGGCGCGGCGAGCACGAGCGCGAGCGCCCACGCGTCCGCCCGGCTCCGCCGCCCCGGCATGTGCGTCAGCTCGATCGAGTCGACGGTCCATCCCGACCTCTCCCTCCCGAGCGCCTCCAGGAACGTCCCCACGTCCGCCACCGCGACCTCCTTCAGGCTGAGCCGCACCATCCTCCTCCGCACGTCGCGCCGCCCCGGCACCGCGGAGTCCCCTTCGGGGCGCAGGCTGTCGAAGTGGCGGCTCGGAACGCCGGCCTCGGCGAGCGCCTGGTTCACGAGGGAGAGGACGTCGCGCTCGCTCGGGGGCCCTTGAACGTAGGCGGACCCGGCGCGACGGAGCCGCTCCAGCTCGCGGACGTCGCCCGCGACGGAGAGGGCGGCGGTGCGGGCGCGCTCGGACTCCCCGC
>JBICIB010000571.1:0-2733 GCA_043101415.1 Planctomycetota bacterium JB042
CGACCCCGCGGAACAGGAGGTCCGGCTCGGCGTACGGGTCGGCTCCGTACGTCGGGTGGGCCCGCATCACCCGGCCGTTCGCCACGTAGAGGTCGAGGCGGCCGTCGTGGTCGAAGTCGACCCAGCCGATCCCGAACCGCGTGAACGGCCGCGAGTCGTTCGCCAACCCCGCCCGCGCCGTCCGGTCGACGAAGCTCCCGCGCTCGTTGACGTAGAGCGAATCGGTCTCGCGGACGAGGTTGCAGACCATGAGGTCGAGGTCGCCGTCGTCGTCCGGGTCCCCCACCGCGACGCCCATGCCCGCCTTCGTCATCCCGGTCCCGTCGACGCCGCACCCGGCGAGGAGGCCGTCCTCGCGGAACGTCCCGTCGCCGAGGTTGCGCCAGAGGAGGTTCGGCATCGCGTCGTTGGCGACGAACACGTCCGGGCGCCCGTCCTCGTCGACGTCGAGGACCGCGACGCCGAGCCCCGTCCCCGTCGCCGCCTCGATCCCCGCCGCGCGCGACACGTCGACGAACCGGCCCCGTCCGTCGTTCCGGTACAGGACGTCGAGCGCCGGCGCCTCGTACGCGAGCGGGGTGCAGTAATCCGGCTCGCCGAGACGGTTGTCGCAGCGCAGCTCCTGCGAGGCCTTCCAGTGGACGTAGTTGCAGACGTACGGGTCGAGGTCGCCGTCGAGGTCGAAGTCGAAGAACGCCGCGCTCGTCCCCCAGCCGGGATGGTCGACCCCCGCCGCGGCGGCGCACTCCTCGAACCGGCCGTCGCCGAGGTTCCGGAACAGCTCGTTCCGCCCGACGTTCGTCACCAGGACGTCCGGCCGCGCGTCGCCGTCGACGTCGCCGACCGCGACCCCCATCCCGTACCCCGCGCCGCCCGCCCCGCTCGCGCCGGTCACGTCCTCGAACCGACCGCGGCCGTCGTTCAGGAAGAGGCGGTTCGGCGCGCCGGGAGCCGCCGGATCGAGCACGTCGCCCCCCTGCACCAGGTACGCGTCGAGGTCGCCGTCCCCGTCGGCGTCGAACAGCGCCCCCCCGCCCCCCATGATCTCCGGGAGCCGGTGGACCCCCGGCGCCGCGCCCGACCGGTGGACGAACCGCAGGCCGCGCTCCTCCGCCTCGTCGACGAACCACGCCGGCCCGGCGGCGGCCCGGCCCTTCGCCCGTCCTTCGCCGCGGTCGGCGCAGGCGCAGAGCGCGAGGGCGCAGCCGACGGCGCCGCTCCGGACGATCCGGACGAACCCGGGCCGGCGCGCCGGCCCGGGCGCGACGGCGGGCCGGGGTGCGGGGAAACGCCGGCCGGTCATTCCTCTTCCCGATCGAGGGGGGGACCGGGCGCCCGCCACGCCGGGTTCGACGCCCGGACGAGGGTCACGGCGGCGCCGAGCCGACGCGCCTCCTCGCGCTCGGCCTCCGCGCCCGCCGCGTCCCCGCGCGCGACGAGGACGTCGGCGAGGTGCAGGCGCGCGGCCGCCGAGCCGGGCTGCAGCTCGACGGCGCGCCGGGCGTTCTCGAACGCTCCGTCGACGTCTCCGCGACGCCAGCGGGCGGACGACAGGAGCAGCTCGACGCGATGGTGCCCCGGGAGGAGAAGGCGGCGCTCCTCGAGCACCTCCAGCGCCCGGTCGGCGCGCCCCGCCCGCTCGAGGGAGAGCACGAGCTGCTCCAGCACGCCGAGGTCGGCCGGCCTCGACGCCGCCACCACCTCGAGCGCCGCCGCCTTCGCCCCCTCCCCGCGCGCGCCGCGACCGCCGAGCGCCTCCTCGAACTCCCCCTGCACCCCGACCCGCATCGCCGCGACCTTGCGCGCCCAGGGGTCGACCCGGAACGACGCTTCCGGCGCCGCCTCCTCCAGCAGCGCGCGCGCCCGATCGGTCTCCCCCGACTCAGCCCACGCCCGGGCCAGGAGCCGCCGCGCCCGACCGTCTCCCGGGTGCTCCCGCACGACCGGCTCGAGGCGCGCCGCGGCCGCCGCCGCGTCCCCCCGCTCGAGCGCCGCGCGCGCCAGTCCGATCCTCGCGTCCGGATCGGCGGGATCGACGGCGAGCGCCGCCGCGAACGCGCGCTCCGCCTCGTCGGCGCGCCCTTCCGAGAGGAACAGCCGCCCCAGCCGGGCGTGGGTCGGGGCGTATCCCGGCGCGAGCTCGACCGCGCGACGGAACGCCCCCTCGGCGGCCGCGGTCTCGCCGAGACGGACGTGCATCCGCGCGAGGTGGTACCACGCGCGCGGATGCTCCGGTTCGAGGCGGGTGACCTGCTCGTACGCGCGCGCCGCGAGCGCTTCGAGGCCGTTGGCGTCGAGGATCGCCGCGAGGCGCATCCGGGCCGAAACGTCCCGCGGCCGGGCGAGCACCCGGGACGTCGCGTCGTCCAGGATCGCGAGGAGCGTGTCGTCCCGGACGACACCCGCCTCGGGGACGGGAGGTGCGAGCGGATCGTCCTGCGAGCACGAGGAGAGCAGAGCGAGCGTCGCCAGCGCGATCCCGATCGGCGTGGGCTGCATGAAGGGCTGCCGAATCGAAGACCGCCGCCGAGGATACCACGCCGGCCGGGCCGCGTCCCCGCTCCTGTTACACTCGTCCGGCCCCCGCGGGCCGCCGCGCCATGCCACCCCCGATCGATCCGACGACGCCGCCGCCCGACGTGACCCTCCTCCTCGAGCGGGTGCGCGAGGGGGACCCGGTCGCGCGCGACGAGCTCGTCCCGCTCCTCTACCGGGAGCTCCGCCGGCTCGCGG
>JBICIB010000572.1:0-5504 GCA_043101415.1 Planctomycetota bacterium JB042
ACGGGGACCGAGGTGTACGACCAGATCAAGGACCGCATCATCCACCAGCCCGAGGACGTCGAGTACGGCTACTGGCACCAGACGGAGATGTGGCGCCACGACCGCTACTCCTTCGAGGAGCTCCAGGCCGCCCGCGACCAGCTGATCGACAAGCACCGCGAGGCGTGCACCGGCATCGCCTCGAAGGTCCAGCGGAAGTGGGAGCGTCTCGCGGCGGTGGTCAAGCACCCGCAGCTCATCGGCGACTGGTTCGAGATCCGCAGCCGCAAGAAGCAGTACCGGAAGCGGATCGACCGGTGGATGAAGGACGGCCGGTTCGACCACGGGAACATCCCCGCCCCCGCGTCGGCCTCCCGCGTGCGCGAGGCGGTGGCGGCGGACTGAGCGCTCCGTCGACTCCGGCCGGGCCGCTCGTTCAGGACGCGCGGCGGACCCGACCGCGCGCCCACGTCGACACGAGGTCGCCGGCCAGCACGATCGCCGCGCCGAGGAGGACGAGGAAGACGAACTCGTCCTGCCTCCCGCGCACCCGCGCGTCGGCGATGAAGGAGCCGAGAGAGACCACCCCGAGCATCCCGAGCACCGTCGCCTCGCGGACGCACGTCTCCCAGCGGTAGAAGAAGAAGAGGAGCAGGCGCGGGAGGAGCGCCGGCCCGAGCGCCGCCGCCGCGACCTGCGTCCGACCGGCGCCGAGGCCCCGGAGCGCCGCGGGGACGCGGGTCGGGACGTTCTCGACGGTCTCCGCGTAGAGTCGCCCGAGGATGCCGGTGTTGTGCAGGGCGAGCGCGAGGACGGCCGGCCAGGCGGTCGGACCGAGGATCGCGAGCGCGAGATAGGCCCAGACGTACTCCGGCAGCGCGCGGAGGAAGACGAGCGCCGACCGGGCGCCCCACACGATCCCGCGCCAGGCCCACCGGTTCGCGCGCGTCGGCGGACGCCCCGACGGGACGTACGGCTCCGGCGTGGAGACGGTCCGGGCGGCGGCGAGGGAGAACGGCAACGCGAGGAGCGCGGCGAGGACGATCGCGAGGACCGCGATCCCGAGCGTCCGCCCGGCGGCGAGCGCCCCCTTCTCGACCCAGAGGTCGCGCGCCCAGTCGAGGAACACACCGTGGTCCCACGCCTCTCCCTGCAGCGGGAACGGCCGGATCTCGCCGAGGAAGCGATCGACGTTCCGAAGCCGCTGCTCGGAGAGGGCGTCGCCGAGGTCGAACCCTCCGGCGAACCAGGCGCCGACCAGCAGCGCCCCGAACGCGATCAGGCTTCGGCGGACGAACCGGTCGCGCGGGCGGTTCCGCCGGAGGCGCTCGATGGCGAGGTCGCGATCGGCCGGGCTCACGTCGTCACCAGGCGGCGCCTCAGATGACCGCTCCACCCGTCGAAGACGATCACGAGCGCGATCAGGACGTAGAGGTAGGTCCAGACCTCGCCGTAGTTCGTGCTCCGGAACGACTGACGCAGCTCCAGCCCGAGCGTCGGGAACCCGAAGAACCCGAGCACCGCGGACGACCGGAGCGCGCACTCGAACCGGTAGAAGGTGTACGCGATCATGTCGGGCGCGGCGCGCGGGACGAGCGCGAACGCGAAGACCGACAGCGCCGGCGCGCCGGCCCCCCGGAGGGCCTCGCCGGCGTCGCGGGGCGCCTCGTCGATCAGCTCGGAGAAGATCTTCGCGAGCGTGCCGCCGTACGGGAGCGCGATCGCCACCAGGGCGGCGAGGTCGGAGAGCCCCATCGCGGCGAGGAGCAGGACGGCCCACAGGAGCTCGTGGACCGAGCGCATCGCGGCGATGATCGCGCGAGCCGAGAACCAGAGCGCGCTCGTGGCGGCCCGCCCGAGGAAGCGCCGCTCGCCGACCCTCCACGACGACGAGGCGAGGAACCCGAGGACGACCCCGATCACGAGCGCCAGCGACATCGCCGCCGCGGCGTACAGCACCGTGCGGCCCGCGGCCCCGAGTGCGTCGAGCAGGAGCGGGGGGGTCCCCGGCGGGACGAAGCGCGCCTCCGAGGTCCAGGCCGGCGACAGGGCGCGGCCGAAGAACTCTCGCGCGACCGCGAGGCCTCCTTCGTTCGGCGCCAGTCCGGCGGCGGTCAGCCCGAGCCCCTCGTACGAGAGGGCGCCGGCCACGAGGAGCAGGAGGAGGGTGAGCCCGCGCGCGCCGACCGCCGGCGGGCGTCGAGGGAGCTCAGGCGCCGTCACCGAGCAGCTCCTCGGTCGTCAGGTCGTACAGCGCCTCGAACGCGTCGGCGGGGACGTCCGCGGACGGGGCGTCGAAGACGACGCGCCCGCGCCGCAGGCCGACGAGGCGCGGGAACGCCGCGCGCGCCAGCTCGAGGTTGTGGAGGCTCATGACCAGGGTGATCCGGCGCTCCGTCGACAGCTCGGTCAGCAGGCGGACCGTGTCCCGTGCGCGCGCCGGGTCGACGCTCGACACCGGCTCGTCGGCGAGCAGCCCGGACGGCTCCTGGAAGAGGGCGCGCGCGACCGCGACCCGCTGCTGCTGCCCGCCGGAGAGCCGATCGGTCCGCTGGTACAGCTTCTCCGCCACTCCGACCCGATCGAGGAGGGCGTGGACCTCGCGCACGAGCGCCCGCGGCGGAGCGACGAGCGCGCGCGCGGCGCCGAGGAAGGACCACCGGCCGAGGCGCCCGGAGAGGACGTTCTGGACGACGCGGAGGTTCGGGACGAGCGCGAGGTCCTGAGGCACGAACCCGAGCCGGGAGCGGATCTCGCGCAGGCGACGGCGCGAGACCTCGTCGAGCCGCGCGCCGTCGACGCGGACGGCGCCGGCCGACGGCCGGACGGTCCCGTTCAGGGCCCGCAGGAGGGTCGTCTTGCCGGAGCCGCTCGGTCCGACGAGCGCGACCGCCTCGCCGGCGTCGACTCGGAGATCGACGTCGGCGAGGGCCGCGAACGAACCGAACCGGACGGAGACGCCCTCGAGCCCGAACGAGGCCCCGGTCACCGGAGGAAGCCGAGCTCCCGCGCGAGCTTCTCGATCGGTTCGAAGTCGCGGTTCGAGCACGGGACGAACTTCTCCCGGAGGAACGCGGACAGGAGGTTCTCGTCGTTCATCTCGAGGATCGCCCGCTGGAGCGCCGCGATCCGCTCGGCGCCCAGCGAGGGATGGACCGTGAAGTTGTAGTCGGGGTAGGGAGGCGTCGTCCAGACCACCCGGCAGACGTTCGGATCGGTCGTCCCCTCCTCGACGCGCCGGTCGTACACGGCGCGGTTCACCGCGCCGGCCTGGAACCGGCCCGACTCGACCAGCTCGACCGTGGCGTCGTGACTGTCGGCGTGGTTCGGGGTCTCCATGCCGAAGAACTCCGCCGGGCTCCGTCCCGTCGCCGCGCGGATGAAATGCTCGGGCATCAGACGCCCGGACGTCGAACCTCGCGACCCGAAGGTGAACGACTTCCCCGCGAGCCCCATCGGGAACGTCTCGGCCGGCTCGACGCCGGCGTCCCGATGCGCGATGAAGTACGACCGGAACTCGGCGTCGGACGCGCCCATGGCGATCGCCTCGGCGTCGTCGACCGCGTGCCGCGCCTGGACGCCGGAGAGCCCGCCGAACCACGCGAGCTGGACGTCGCCGTTCTTGAAGTGCTCGACCGTGTCCTCGTAGCTCGTGGAGTGGAGGTACTCGACCGGCATCCCGAGCGCGTCGGACAGGTAGGCGGCGACCGGGGCGTACTTCTCCCGCAGTCGGGTCTCGTCCTGGTCGGGAATGGCGCTGAAGACCAGCTTCGTGGCCGTCCCGACCGGCTCTTCCTTCGAGGAGCAGGCCGCCAGGCCGAGGGCGAGGGAGAAGCAGAGCCGGGCACCGAGTCGCATGGTCCCTCCGAAGGCGCCCGCATCGGTGACGCCGTTCGCGTTCGCGGAACGGAGCATCGTAGCGGCGTCGGCGGACGGAGTCTCGCGGCACCTGGCGCCCGGGCGGCTCCGCGATCGACGGGATCAGGCGGCGCGGAAGGCGAGGGACCAGGCGCCGATCCAGGCGAACAAGGCGAGGAGCGCCGCGCCCGTCTGGATCGCCTTGCCGGAGACCACGGGCGGGGAGAGGTGCCCCAGGAACGGTCCGACGACGAGGCCGGCGCCGAACCCGAGGAAGTGGGCGAGCACGTCGGTCCGTTCGCCGGAGGTCCCGAGGAAGCCGAGGAACGCCAGGCCGGTCGCCAGCGGAATCCAGCGCTGGAACCGCCGGCCGCCGTCCAGGTGCCTCCGCCGGGCCTGGGCGCCGACGAGGAGTCCGAGCGCCGCGAAGACCGCGGTCGACGCCCCGAGCGACGTCGAGGTCCCCGCGCGCAGCCACGCGTTGACGGCGTTCCCCGCCGCTCCGCACGTCACCGCGCCGAGGAACGCGATCCCGGTGCCGCAGTACTGGCTCGCGACCCCCACGAAGAGGGAGCCGAACAAGAGGTTGCCGGCGACGTGAGGCCCGTCGGCGTGGAGCGTCAGCGAGGTCCAGGCCCGCCACCACTCGCCGCCGTCGATCATCGATCCCTGCGACCGGCCGAGCCGGGCCCAGTCCGCGCCGAACGCGTCGGCCGACTGGAGCAGCCAGAACGTGCCGAGGGTGAGCGTCCAGAGGAGCGCCGCGGATGCCCCGATCGTCGGGACGACCCGCGCGCGCGGCGGGGGAGGCGGCCAGTCGGCGCTCTCGTTCGAGTACGAGGAGAGCTCCTGGCGGGCGCGCGCCTCGTCGCCCCGCCGGACCAGGAGGACCCACTCGCCGCCGAGATCGCGGTGCGCGTACCGGACACCGGCGGCCTCCAACACCAGCGCCCGCTCGCGCGACTGCTCGCGCGAGCGTCGGCGATCGATCTCGACCAGCTCCGGCGCTTCGTCCATGCCGGGAGTCTACGCGAGCCGCGGCGAACGCGCCCCCGCCCGAAGCGCGCGAAGCGAGGGGCGGTTCTGCTAGTCTCCCGCGGTGGCGCCCTTCCGACGACGCAGGTGGATCGGGTTCTCCGCCGACAACGGCGTGAGCGTGGTCATGTACCGCGGCGTGGCGGCGCGGCTGGCCCGGGATCCGCGGCTGCGGCTGTTCCACTTCATGCACTTCAAGCGCGTGCGGCGGAACCAGGACGACCTGCGCGAGGACCCCCGCCGGTTCTTCGCCGAGTCCGGGATCGACGACGGCGTCGTCCACTACAAGGTCGGGCGGAACCTCCCGCTCGACCTGTACGTCACGCCGAACTTCAACGACAAGCTTCACAATCGGCGGGCCGACCGCACGGTGCAGATCTTCCACGGCGTGTCGTTCAAGAACTACTGCGTGAAGGAGAAGGCGCTCCGGTACCACCGGCTGTTCCTGCCCGGGGAGTACCACCGCCGTCGGTTCGTCGAGTCGGGGCTGCTCCGGGACGACGACCCCCGGCTCCGGATGGTCGGGCTGCCGAAGCTCGACCGCCTGGTCGACGGCTCGCTCGATCGAGAGACGATCCTGCGCGTACAGGACGGTCCTCCGGTCGGGATCGAGCCCGAGTCCGCGCAGGATC
>JBICIB010000573.1:0-7311 GCA_043101415.1 Planctomycetota bacterium JB042
CGACGATCGCGCTGCCGGACAGACGCTCGCAATCGACGACCTCGACGCGTACGCCGTCCCCGCGTACCTCGACCCCGCCCCGGCAGGCGACGACGCGGCAGTCCTCGACGCGGGCGGAGTCCGCGACGTCGAGGAAGATCCCGACGTCCTCGCACTGCTCGGCCCGCACGTCCTCGATCCTCAGGTCGATCCCGAAGCCGGCGAGGCCGAACCCGTCCTGGTTCCCCCCCTGGCGGCGGGCGTTCCGGATGATCAGGCCCTCGACCCGGGCGCCGGCGGCGAGGATCTGGAGTCCGGGACCGGCGCCCGCGCCGCCGCTCGGCAGCGCGTCGAGGATCACCTTCCCCTTCCCTTCGATCTCGAGGCCGGTCCGGTTCGCGAGCACGAACACGTTCTCGCGGTACGTCCCCGCCTCGATCTCGATCCGGTCTCCCGGACCGGCGGCGTCGACGGCGGATTGAATCGTCGGGAACTTGCCGCCCGTCTCGACGACGAAGGTCTTCGCCTCGAGGGTCGAGACGAGGAGGAGGGCGGACGCGGCGGCGACGAGGCGATGGACGATCTTCATGGTTCTCTCCTTGGCCAGCGGACCGGTGAGGGTGTCTGCCGAGGAGGAACGAGGCGCCGGCGGCGAGCGAACGGGCGGGACGGGAGAACCGGCGCGAAGCGGCTCAGAGCCCGCCGCGGACGACGACCGCCAGGAGCAGGAAGAGGGGGAAACCGAGGTTCAGCGCGAGGTTGACGGCGAGGGCGCGCCGCGGGGCCCCGAGCGGGAGGGCGATCGTCGCCGCCGCGAACGAGGTCGCGGCGAGCGCCAGCAGGAACGGCATCGCGAGGACGCCGGCCTGCTCCCCCGCCCCTTCCAGCCGGCCGGGGAGGACGAACCACGCGACGAAGCCCGCCGCCCCGGGGAGCGCGAGGGCGCAGCAGAGCGGACCGGAGAACGGCAGACGGGGCGGCGGCGCGCGGTGCATCGGACGCGGAGAGTACCGACGCCGCGGCGCGGGTACGATCCGGCACCGACCGATCCCGTCCCGCGAACCGTCCCCGCGGAGGAGCCGATGCCCGCCACGCCCCGAACCGCCCTCGCCGCCGCCCTCGCCCTGACCGCCTCCTGCGCGCCGCCCCTCGAGGCCGCCGAGGCGCCGTGGCGGGCGCTGATCGTGAGCGGGGCGAACAACCACGACTGGCAGTGGACCACGCCGCGCCTCTCGGAGCGGCTCGAGGCGAGCGGCAAGTTCCGGGTCGAGGCGACGTTCGACCCCGCGACCGACCTCGCGGAGGACGGGTTCCTCGAGCGGTTCGACGTCCTCGTCCTCGACTACAACGGCCCGCGCTGGGGAGCGGCGGCGGAGCGGGCGTTCCTCGCCGCGCTCGACCGCGGGACCGGCGTCGCCGTGATCCACGCCGCGAACAACGCGTTCCCCGGCTGGGTCGAGTTCGAGACGATGGTCGGCCACCTCTGGCGCGAGGGGACGGGACACGGTCGGTTCCACGCGTTCGACGTCACGATCGACGACCGGGACCACCCGATCACGCGCGGGATGGAGGACCTCGCCGCACACCCCGACGAGCTGTACCACCGCCTCGTCCACATGCACGACGCCGAGAAGCGCGTCCTCGCGACCGCCCTCTCGTCGACCGAGTCGGGCGGCACCGGCGCGCGCGAGCCGATGCTGACGGTCGGGACGTACCGCGGGGCGCGCGTCTTCCACACCCCGCTCGGACACGTCTGGAAGGGGCAGCCCGCCACGCACGCGTCGTACGAGGACGACCGGTTCGCGGACCTCGTCGTGCGCGGCGTCGAGTGGGCCGCGTCGGGCGACGTCACGACCCAGCCGGCGCCGCCGAACGCGCTCTCGGCCGCCGAGCGCGCGGACGGCTGGCGGCTCCTGTTCGACGGGGAGTCGCTCGCCGGGTTCGGCGCGTTCGGGGGCGGGCCGCCGCCGGAGGGGTGGCGGGTCGAGGACGGCCAGATCGTCGTCCGCGGCGGCGGCGCCGGAGGCGACCTCGTGACGACGGAGGAGTTCGGCGACTTCGAACTCGACTTCGAGTTCCTCGTCACGCCGGGCGCGAACAGCGGAGTCATGATCCGGGTGACCGACGACGGCGAGGAGACGTACCACTCCGGCCCGGAGTTCCAGGTGCTCGACGACGTCGCGCACGGCCTCGCCGCCGACGCGCCCCACGCGGTCGGCGCGCTCTACGCGCTCGCGGCGCCGAAGCCGTCGAAGGTGCGCCGCCTCCCGGGGGCCTGGAACCGGGGACGGATCCGCGTCGAGGGGTGGGCGATCACCCACTTCCTGAACGGCTTCGTCGTCTGCGCGCTCGACCTCGCCTCCGAGGAGGGGCGCCGGCGCATCGCGGAGAGCAAGTTCGCCGAGTGGCCGGTCTTCGCGAAGGCGCGCCGGGGCGCGATCGTGCTGCAGGACCACGGGAACGAGGTGCGGTACCGGAGCGTGAAGGTCCGCGAGATCGACGCGGCCGCGACGGACGACTCCCCTCGCTGAGCCCCCGCCCCTCGGGCCCCTCCGCCCGAACGGCGCCGCGACGGTGGAACTCCCGGGGCGGACCCGACTACGATCGGGTCCACCCCCGACCGTGCCCGCGCCCGCCGGATCCGAGAGGAACCCCCGTGAGACTCCCCCCGATCGCGTTCGCCGCCCTCCTGTTCTCCCTCGCCCCGTCCGCGGCGGCCGCCACGACGCGGGAGCGCGTCGCCGAGGCGCTCGGGACCGACCGCTTCGCCCTGACCGAGCTCGGGCCGGCCGTGCTCCCGGAGGGACCCGAGGTCGAGCTCGTCGTGCCCGGCCCGCACGGGGACGTGGCGCTCGCCCTCGCGCCGCACTCCCTCCGCTCGCCGAAGTTCCGGGTCCTCGCGGTCGGCGCCGACGGGCCGGAGGAGGTCGCCGCGCCGCCGGTGCGGACCTACCGCGGCGTCGCGTACTCGAGCGACTCGGCCGAGCCCGCCCCGTGCGCCGCGTCGATCGTCGCCGGCGGCGTGACCGCGCTGATCCTCCTCCCGGACGGCGACTCCCGCGTGATCCAGCCGGCCGCCGACCTCGTCGACGGCGCCCCCCCGGCCGTCCACGTCGTCTACGACTCCGGCGACGCCGCCGCGCCGGACCTCCGCTGCGCCACCGAGGCGCTCCTCGGCCCCCCGGCCGACGGCGCGCCCGGCGGACCGATCCCGGTGGCGCTCGAGGCGGCGGAGATCGCGCTCGAGGCGGACCTGACGTTCTTCGACAGCAACGGCACCGTCGACGCCACGGTCACGAACATCGAGACGCTGATGAACGCGGTCACGATGATCTACGAGCAGGACGCGTCGATCACGTACCTCGTGACCGCGATCGTGGTGCAGACCGGCCCCGAGGAGACCTACCCCACGAACAAGCCGAGCAAGCTGCTCGACCAGTTCCGCTCCCACTGGAACGACACGTACGGCGGCCTCGACCGGGACACCGCGCACCTGCTCCACGGCAAGCCGTTGAACTCGAACATCGCCGGCCTCGCGTACCTCGGCGTGATCTGCGACGAGCCGTTCGCGTACGGCTGGTCGCGCACCACGATCACCGGCCTGTTCGCGTACCGCGTCGCGATCACCGCCCACGAGCTCGGGCACAACTGGAACGCCGAGCACTGCGACGGCGCCGCCGACTGCGAGATCATGTGTGCCACGATCGGGTCGTTCGACGGCTGCACCGGCGGGACGTCGAGCTTCGGGACGAAGGCGACGAAGCAGATCACGAAGTATCTCGGCAAGTCCGGATGCGTCGCGACCCTGCCTGACCCGCTGTCGCCGCCGTTCCTCGACCCGTGCGAGAAGCTGAAGATCTCGAACTGGCTGATCCAGATCGGGGCGAAGACGACGAAGAAGGCGACCGGGGAGACGAGCGGCGCGAAGTCGATCGGCCTCGACCTCGGCGACGACCTCCGCTCGAACGTGATCGACCTCTCGTCCGTCGCGCAGGCGCGCGTCGAGCTGTTCGTCGCCGCGCGGGGCCCGGAGGAGGACGAGGAGCTCCTGGTCGAGGGGCTCGGCAACGGCGGGGCGTGGACCGAGCTGGTCCGGATCGGCGCGGACGGCACGCCGGACGACTCGTTCGCGTACCACGGGTTCGACCTGCCGGGCTCGATGCTCCACGACGGGTTCCAGCTCCGCCTCCGCCCGCAGGTCGACGAGAAGAACGACGACTTCTACGTCGACGACGTCCGCGTGTTCGACCCGGGGGCCGGACAGCTCCCGTCGCTCCGCGCCTCGTCCGTCTCCCCGTTGATCGCCACCTACCCGATCAGCACCGCCGGCATGCCCGACCCGCTCCCCCTGCCGATCCGCAACGACGGCCGGACGACCGCCACCCTGCCGTGGTCCGCGGCGGAGGTGGTCGACGAGAGCTGGCTCTCGCTCTCGCCGTCGTCGGGGAACCTCCTCCCGAGCGAGGACGAGGACACGGTCACGGTCCAGCTCGACCCGAGCGGCCTCCCCGCGTTCCGCCACGTCGGCGCCGTCCGCCTGACGAACGGGGCGGACGCCGGCGACACGGTCGACGTCCCCGTCGCGCTGATCGTCCACGTCGGCGCCTTCGTCACGCCCGGCGACACGCTGATCGGCACGATCGACGCCGGCGACAGCGACCTCTTCACGTTCTCCGGGGCGGCCGGCGAGAAGCTGAAGCTGACCTCCTTCCCGACGACGAACGGGCTGAAGCCGCGGATCACCGTGCTCGACCCCGTCGGCGCGCTCCTCACCACGATCCAGTTCAAGGGGAAGAAGAAGGAGAAGAAGAAGATCACCCTCCCGGACGACGGCCTCTACATCGTCGAGGTCGCCGGGAAGGACGAGGGGCAGTCGGGCGAGTACTCGTTCGGGACGGCGCGGAAGACGCCGTCGCACGGGAAGCTCGACGTGTCGCGACGGAAGCCGTCGACGGCGGGCGGGGCGCTCGAGCTCCCGGTCCTGCTGCGCGGCGGCGCGTCCCTCTCGGTGACGGTGGTGCCGGTCGACGAGGGGGCCGGCCCGTTCTCGATCGCGGTCGACGATCCCGACGGCGCTCCGATCGACGTCGACGCGTTCCTGCGCACGCTCCCCGGCGGAGGCGTGCAGCTCCATCGCCTCCCGACCGTCCGGCCGGGGACGTTCACGGTCCACGTCACCGGCTTCGCGGCGAAGGAGAAGGTCGACGTCACGATCGACCCCGGCGCCCCGCCCGACGGCGACGCGACCGTCGAGCTCCCCTGACCGCCCGCCGACGGGTGCGGGAATTCCGCGCCGCCGCGTAACGAACCGGGCCACCCGGCCGCTTTCCTCCCGGCACGAACCGCTCGTCGTGCCGGTCGGATCCGGATTCCGCGAACTCCGGGGCCCGCCGGCACACGATCGGGAGGACTCGAGGAACCGACGGCCGGGCGCCCCACCGGCCGACGAAGACGCCCCTCGCGAAGAACGGAATCCCATGAACGGAAACGACTTCCATCGCACCTGCGCCCTCGCGGCCGCGCTCACCGCCCTCCTCCCCTCGGCGACCGCCCAGACCGCCGGCGCCGACCTGCTCGAGCCGCTCCCCGGGGCGCCGTTCGGCGTGACCGGGCGCGCGGTCGGCGACTACAACGGCGACCTGATCCCGGACGTCGCCTCCGTCTGGTCCGGCCACCCCACGGTCGTCTTCAGCGCCGACCTGTTCGCCAACGGCTTCCCGCTCTCGGCGCGCGCCGTGGCCGACGTCGCGACCCTCCCCGGGGCCGGACCGTTCGGGGACGGCGTGCTTACGGCGGGGCCGGACGGCCTCCACCTCTACACGCAGGACGAGGGGTCGCCGGCGTTCGTCGAGCAGACGATCGACGACGACGCCTGGCGCGGCGTCACCTCGATCGCGACCGGCGACGTCGACGGCGACGGAGACCTCGACGTCCTCGGGAACGGCGTCTCCGGGCTCCTCCGGCTGGAGCGGAAGCTCGGCGGCTTCGAGATCCACCCGACGATCGCTGTCGCCGGAGGGGTCCGCCGGATCGGCCTGCTCGACTACGACGGCGACGCGTCGCTCGAGGTCTTCCTGATCCGCGACGACCAGGTCGAGGTGGTCGACCTCGCCGGAGCGCCCCGGCTCGTCGTGAACGAGACCGAGGTCGAGGACGCGGTCCCGGTCCGCCACGTCGCGGACGAGGCGTCCGGGAGGCAGCGCCTCGCGGTGCTGTTCGAGTCGTACGCCCCGACGAGCAACCGCTGGCTCCGCGTGTACGGCGCGGCCGGGACCTCGGTCGGGACGCCGCTCGGCATCACGCTGAGCGCGCGCCTCGGCGCGGCCAACCTCCTCCCCGAGACCGCCCCCGGCCACCGCGACGACCTCGTCGTCTCGCACGGCGGCCACGTCCTGCAGTTCGGCCTGCTGAACCTGTCGACCTCGAACCCGACGTCCGAGCCGTTCTCGAACACCACCGGGCACGGGACCGAGCTGGCGCCCTGGGGCACGCCGATGACCCCGATGACGTCGGCGCCGTTCCTGCACGACTTCGACCTCGACGGCGACCCCGACTGGCTGCAGCACTTCGAGGGGATCGCGAAGCTCTGGCTCGACCGGAACCCCGAGGTGAACGAGGAGCTGCGGAAGGTCTATCCGGCGAACGAGTCGTCGTTCATCACGGACGACGACGTCCTGACGCTGAAGTTCGACCTCCCCGCGGAGGGGCTCGCCGGCGCGACCCACGTCGAGTTCGTCGTCTACCACCGCGGCGTGAACGCGTTCGGGTCGCCCCTCCCGTACGCCTCCTCGACCCCGGACGTGCTGTACGTCGAGACCTCCTCGGCCGTCGACGACACGATCGCGCTCGATCTCCCGCTGTACGAGACGACCTATCCGAACCAGGCCGAGTACTACGTGGTCGCCCGCGAACTCGTGATCGACGCGGTCTCGGGCGCGTACGTCGCCTCCGGCGTCCCCGGCCTCTCGATCTGGTCGGCCGAGCAGGCGCGGTACCTCCAGCTGAGCCAGCAGTACGCCGCGACGACGCAGTCGAGCGGGAGCGCGAGCTCGACGGACGGCCCGCCGAAGAGCGGCGGGGTGCAGTCGGGCGGCGGCACCGCGTCGAACATCCCGATCTGCCCGTTCGACCCGAACATGATCCCCGACCCGCCGCGCGGCTCGACCGGGACGCCTCCGGCCGGCGGCGGCGACTGATCCGCCGATCCGGCTCACCCGCCGCCGACGACCTGGAGGAGCGAGTGGAAGTGCGGGTGGTCGAACCGGCCTCCGAACCGCGCCCGCCGCGCCGCGAGGAGCGCGACCGCCGGGCGGTCGCCGGCGGCGAGGCGGG
>JBICIB010000574.1:0-11697 GCA_043101415.1 Planctomycetota bacterium JB042
CCGGGGAACGGGAGTGGGAGAGGACGGCCGGGTCACGGGCGACCGGAAAGCCGGGCAACCGGGTATCGGGTGACCAGGTGACCGGGTGACCGGGTGACCGGATTCGCGCGAACGTCCCGGTGCCCGCTCCCGTCCTCCCGGTTCTCCGGTCACCCGGCTTTCCGCGACCCGGTCTTCCTCTCCCTCTCCCGTTCCCCGGCGTCCGGTCCCCCGTCCCCGTCCGCCCTCGCGAGATCGACGAAAGAACCGATCGACTCCCGCCCTCCGTCTCCGCAACCCACACCCCCTCCCCCGGAGCCTCGCCATGTTCTCGATCGTCGTTCTCGCCTCGTTGTCGGTGATGCAGGAGGAAGCCGCGCCCGCGGAGGCGCGCCCGGTCGACGCGCTCGTCGCCGCTTGCCGCCCGCTGGCGGAGGCGGAGAGCTACCGGTTCACGATGACCGTCGAGAACGACGGCGGGCGCGGCGGTCCGCAGGTCGTCGAGGGGGCGGTGGAGAGGGCCGGACCGCTCCACCTGAAGACGGAGCAGGGGGAACTGCTCGTGCTCGGGGAGAAGGTGGCGAGTCTCGGCGAGGACGGCGCGTGGACGGCGCCGCCGGCGCGCGGGGAGCGTCCGCCGCGGGGCGAGGGAGGAGGTCGTGGCGCGCGCGGCGAAGGCGGCGGGCCGCCGGAGGCCGACGGCGAACGTCCCCGTCGCGGAGGCCGCGGCGAACGCGGCGGCCGCGGGCGCGGCGGTCCGGAGAGGATGCTCCGCTCGTTCCGCGCGCCGCACACGCTCCTGAGCGACCTCCCGCGGTTCGTCGAGGAGGTCACGCGCACGGAGGGAGAGGACGGAACGGTCACGTTCGACGGCGCCCTCTCCGAGGAGGCGGTCGCGGTCCTCGGCTCCGGCGAGCGGGGCGGCCGGGGCGGTCGAGGCGGCCGCTTCGGCGGAGACGCCGTCATGGAGAACACGGGCCGCTTCTCGGTCACCCTCGACGCGCAGGGCGTCCCGGTCGAGCTCGCCTACTCCGTCCGCACGCAGGCCGTCTTCGGCGATCGCGAGATCGACCGGACGCGGAGCACGACGTTCCGAGTCGCCGATCTCGGCGCGGCGAAGGTTCGGGTGCCGGAGGACGCGGCGGAGCTCCTCGGGATCGAGCCGACGCCCGAGGCGTCCGAGGACGAGTGGTTCTGATCCCCCGCGGCCGCACTCCGCCCCCGCGGCCGCGCCCTGCATCCCGCGGCCGCGCCCGTCCCCCCGCGGCCGCGCTCAGCTCCCCGCGGCGGGCGGGACGAACAGCGTGCGCGTCTCCTTCACGTGCCCGAACTCGATCCAGCGGTACGTGACCGCGGAGACGGCCAGGAGCGCCGCCCCGTACGCGGCGGCGGCGCCGGCCGAGAACGGGCGGTCGGCGAAGACGACGAAGATCAGGACGCCGTGCCAGACGTACAGCGAGTAGCACATCATCCCGAGGAGCTGCAGGGGCGGGTTCGCCAAGACGCGCCGCGAGGCCTCCGGCAGGCCGAGCGCGCCGAGCAGGACGAGGGCGAAGCCGACGGTCGTCAGGTCGTACAGCGCGGGGACCAGGTCGCGGTCGAGCTGGCCGAGGTGGACGGCGTCCCAGCGGTCCATCGCGAACCCGACGAGCGCGGCGCCGGCGACGAGCAGCGGGATCGCCGCCCGCCCCGCGCGGCGGCCGCGCCCGTGGAACCACGCGACGCCGATGCCCGCCACGAACTCGTCGATCCTCCCGACGAACGAGTCCTTGATCGCGTCGAGCTGCGCCCCCTCGACGCCGTTGAACACGCCGCCGTAGTGCTGTTCGCCGAGGACGCGGACCAGGAACGCCACCCCGAACGCGCCGCCGACCACCGCGCCGATCCCGACGCGGCGGACGAGGACCAGCAGCAGCGGGAAGACCGCCGAGAACCAGACCTCGAGCCCGAGCGACCAGAGGACCCAGTTCGGCGGCGGGTAGTAGAGGTCCGGGACGAAGACGAACGTCGCGGTCGCGTAGAAGAAGAGGTCGAAGAGGAACCGGTCCGAGGCGAAGTCGACCGGGAGGGGGGCGATCCCGGCCGCGACCAGTCCGAGCGCGACGGCGAAGTTCACCCAGAGGAGCGGGAAGAGCCGTCGCGCGCGTCGCCGAAGGAACCGGACCGCGTCCGCCTCGCCGTCCATCGCGCGCCGCCCTTCGAAGTACGGCAGCGCCAGCACGAAGCCGGAGAGGACGAAGAAGAGGTTCACGCCCATCCAGCCGTTCTCGACCAGCGTGTCGAGGACCGACGTGCCGGGCTCCGTGAACTGCGAGAGGAGGTGGTACAGGACGACGCCGACGATCGCGACGCCGCGCAGCCCGTTGACGACGGGGAGCTTCACCGGCCCGGCGGCTCCTCCTCGAGGAACGTCCGGTCCCCCGGGACCAGCGGCGGCGTGAACGTCGAGAGGACCACGGTCCGGTCCGGGTGCCGGTTGACGAAGGCGTGGGGCACGCCGATCGGGACGTGGACGAGCGTCCCGGCGGTCACGCGCCGCCACTCCCGGTCGAGGAGGAGGTCCCCCTCCCCTTCGAGCACGTAGACCGTCTCGTCGCTCCGCGCGTGCACGTGCGGCCGCACCCGGTCCTTCACGACCACCAGCGCCGTCGACGAGCGCGGCGCGTCGGTGATCAGCGGCACGATCGCGGGATCCCCGACCGGGGGCGAACGGAGCCTCGCCGCGGCGTCGATCACGAGCGGCGGCCGCGCGGGCTCCTCGGGGGGGACCACCGAGAAGTGGTCGAACAGCGTCCCGCACGCCGGCAGTCCGCCGAGGGCGAGGGTGAGCGCGAGGGTCGGAAGTCCCGCCCGGGTCATCGGTCTTCTCCGCATTCGATCGACAGCACGTCCCGCTTGTTCCGCGTCGAGCCGACGTACCCGAGCGCCTCCAGCCCGGCGTCGACCTCGTCGGGGAGGCGGAGCGGGGTGCGGCGCGACGGGTGGCTCAGGAACTCCCGGAGTTCCCGGTGGAGCCGGTCCTCCTCCGCCGGCCGCGCGCCGTGGAGGTCTCGCCGCTCGCCGGGGTCGTCGGCGAGATGGTACAGCTCGAAGCAGGCGTACGGGAACGCGGCCCCGTCGCGGTGGTTGTACGGCGGCTTGCGCGGCTGGGCGCCGCGGGGGTTCGTGATCGCCTTCCAGGTGCCGTCGGAGATCGAGTAGAGGAGGTCCTCCCACTCGGCGTACACGAACGGACGGCCGGGCGCCCCGCCGAGGAGCGGGAGGAGGGACCGCCCCTCGGTGTCCGCCGGGACCTCGGCCCCCGCCGCCTCGAGGAGCGTCGGGAAGAGGTCGAGGTTCTGGCAGAGCCCGTCGACGCGCGTCCCCGGCGCGATCCGCCCCGGCCACGCGACGATCAGCGGGACGTGGAGCACCGCGTCGTAGATCGAGTTCCCGTGGCCGAAGTACCCGTGGTGGCGGCCGAGCTCCTCGCCGTGGTCGGAGGAGTAGAGGACCATCGCGTCGTCGAGGCGGCCGGTCGCCTCGAGCGCCGCCGTCACCCGCGCCAGCCGGGCGTCGACGTCCGCGACCCCGGCGTCGTACAGCGCGTCGACGGCGGCGAGGTCGTCCGCGTCGTACGACCGGTCGCCGAGCGCCCAGGCGGCGAGGTGCTCGCCGGCCGCGTCCCGGGGCGGGCCGTCCTCCCCGCGCGGGTGGCGGAACGGTCCGTCGTACCCCGGGTCGGCGAAGCGGTCCCGTGCCTCCTCCGACGGCGTGAACGGCTGGTGGGCGTCGTACAGGTGCACCCAGAGGAAGAACGGCGCCGCGGCGTCCGGCGCGTCCGGATCGGCGCGCGGGAGGGCCTCGATCCAGCGGAGCGCCTTCGCGACCGTCCGTTCGTCCCACGTCGCGTGGGTCTCGAATCCGCGCGCCCCCTCCTCCGTCAGCATCCCCTCGACCCCGTCCTCCGCGACGTCGAAGCCGCGCAGCCAGAACGGCCACCGGGTCCGGTCGAGGTTCGAGCAGAACGCGGCGGTCCGGTAGCCGCGGCGCTTCAGGAGGACCGGGAACGGGACGTGTTCGGCGGCGAACTGCATGCCGTTGTCGCGCAGCCCGTGCGTGATCGGGAACTTCCCGGTGAGCATCGACGCCAGCGACGGGTGGGTCTGACCCCGCGGCACGTAGCAGCGCGTGAAGACCGCGCCGCGGGCGGCGAGCGCGTCGGCGAGCGGCGTGGGGGAGCCGCCGCGCGGCGCGTGCCCCATCGCGCCGACGCGGTCGGCCCGCAGCGTGTCGACGGTCAGCAGGACGATGTCCGGCGGCCGCGGCGCGGGGGCGTCGCTGCAGGCGGCGACCGTCGCGACGTGGGCGAGGGCGGCCGCGCGCGCGATCAAGGCGACAGGCGGTCGATCCGCTTGATCCGCGTGACGACCCAGTGCTCGTCCTCCACCTCGAGCTCCAGGGAGAAGTGCTCGGGCGTCCGGACGTAGCGGTTGAAGAACGTGATCTCGTAGTCGATCCGAGCCGGCACGCCCCAGCGGAGGACCGCGCCGGTGCAGCGGACCTTGAAGTCGAGGCGGTCGCTCTCCTCGTCCCGGTACCGATCCGGCTCGAGGTCGACCTCGCCGAGGATCAGGAAGTCGCCGGTCCGCGCGCCGGAGCGGGCGGCCGGTTCGACCGCGTCCTCGCCGCCGAGACGGAACAGGCTCCGTCCGCGGCGGATGAGCGAGGTCTTCCGGAGCTCGTCGGAGAGCGTCGCGGCGAGGTCGGCCTCGTTCATCTGGTCGACGGCGTTGACGAACAGCTCGACGATCTCGGCCTGCGGGGCGTACTCGTGCAGCGGGAAGTACCGGAGGCCGTAGTCGTCCTCCGAGAGGTCGTCCCCCCAGAGACCGACCACGAAGTCGACGATCTCGGCGGGGCGGACCAGCACCTCGGCGCCGATCAGGGCGAGGTGGGCGCGCAGTCCGACGTCCCAGGTGTTCCGCGGGACCTCGGGGACCGCCGGCACGCCGGGCTTCAACGGCGCCTCGTACGGCCGCATGTCCCGGAGCGCCCAGAGCGGGGCGCGCCCCGCGCGCGCGTCCTCTCCCTCGCGCGTGCCGACGTGCCACTCCTGGTGGTGCCCCTCCTCGTAGACGCCGGAGGCGCGGCCGTCGAGCGCCAGCCGCCACGAGCGATACGTCTCGTAGCCGAGCCAGGCGTTCTCCGTCCCGTACAGCTCGAGCCCGAAGCCCGGCCCGACGCCGACGCTCGCCTTGAAGACGTCGAGCAGGTCGAGGAGCCGGTTCGGGACGTAGAGGAGAGCGCGGTCCTTCCATTCGACGTAGGTCGGCATCGACCGCGCCTGGAAGGAGGAGGAGTCGAGCTCGCCCCGGACGTCCTCGATCGACCCGTAGTTCGGCGGTTCGACCCAGGCGCACGACGCGAGGACGAGCGGACAGACGAGCAGGGCAGATCGCACGAGCGAACGGGTCATCGGTACCTCCACCAACCTCGGAACAGTCTGGTGGGGCGGACGACGCGATTCAAGGAGGAGGGGGCGGGGGACGGGGGCCGGGGGCTGGGGACGGGGGGCCGGGGGACGGAGGGACGGGGCGCGAACGAGGGCGGGCGCCTGGACACGACCGCGGCCCGGTGACACAGTCGGGCTCCCGCCTCCAGCCTCGGGCCTCCCCACTCCATGCCTTCTCCCCTCCTCGCCCACTGGTCCCTCGACCCCGCGGTCACCTTCCTGAACCACGGATCGTTCGGGGCGACGCCGCGGGCGGTCCTGGCGGCGCAGCGGGAGCTGGTCGACGAGCTGGAGCGGCAGCCGGTCGACTTCTTCGTCCGGCGGGCGCCCGCGCTCCTCGACGCGGCCCGGGAGGCGCTCGCGCGGTTCGTGGGGGCCGACCCCGCGGGGCTGGCGTTCGTCGCGAACGCGACGACCGGCGTGAACTCGGTCCTCCGGTCGCTGGACCTCCGGCCGGGGGACGAGCTCGTCTGCACCGACCACGAGTACAACGCCTGTCGGAACGTGCTCGAGTTCGTCGCCGCCCGCGCCGGCGCCCGGGTCGTCGTGGCGGAGCTCCCGTTCCCCGTCGCCCGCGAGGAGGACGTCGTCGAGCGGATCGCCGCGGCGTTCTCTCCCCGGACGCGCGTCCTGCTGGTCGACCACGTCACCAGCGCGACCGGGCTGGTCCTCCCGCTCGAGCGCATCCTCGCCGTCGCCGCCGAGCACGACGTCGACGTCCTGGTCGACGGGGCGCACGCCCCCGGCATGGTCGACCTCGCGCTCGACCGCCTCCGGCCCGCGTGGTACACGGCGAACTGCCACAAGTGGATCTGCGCGCCGAAGGGGGCCGCCTTCCTCTGGGCCCGCGAGGACGTGCGCGCCGCGGTCCGGCCGGCGATCCTCTCCCACGGCGCGAACATGCCGGAGTTCGACCGGCCGCGCTTCCGTCACGAGTTCGACTGGCAGGGGACGCGGGACCCGACCGCGTGGCTCGCGGTCCCGGCGGCGATCGAGACCGTCGGCGGTCTGGTCGAGGGGGGCTGGCCGGAGGTCCGGCGGCGGAACCGCGCGCTCGCGCTCGAGGCGCGGGCCCGCCTCGCCGAGGCGCTCGAGGTCCCGGTCCCGGCGCCCGACTCGATGATCGGTGCGCTCGCGGCGCTCCCGCTCGAGGACGGTCCGGCCGGCGAGATGTCGGCTCTCTACGTCGATCCCCTGCAGGAGCGGCTCTGGGCCGAGCACCGGATCGAGGTCCCGATCTCGCCGTGGCCGGCGCCGCCGCGGCGCGTGCTGAGGATCTCGGCCCAGCTCTACAACGACGCGGCCGACTACGAGCGGCTCTCCGCCGCGCTGGTCGCCGCGCTCCGCTCGTGACCGCCGCAGCGACGCGCGGGAACCTTCGCGTCAAGGTCGTCATCCCCGCGCTGAACGAGGAGGCGTCGATCGGCCTCGTCCTCGCCGCCCTCCCGGCGGAGCGCGTCGACGAGGTGATCGTGGTCGACAACGGCTCGACCGACGGGACCGCCGCCGCGGCCCGCGCCGGGGGGGCGACGGTCGTCGACGAGCCGGAGCGCGGGTACGGCGCGGCCTGCCTGCGCGGGATCGCGGCGGCGGGGGAGTGCGACGTCGTGGCGTTCGTCGACGCGGACTTCTCCGACCACCCCGAGGAGCTGGTCGACCTGCTCCGGCCGATCGAGCGGGGGGAGGCGGACCTCGTGATCGGCACGCGGATGGTCCGCCCCGAGAGCCGGCGCGCCCTCCTGCCGCAGGCCCGGTTCGGGAACCGCCTCGCCGCCTTCCTGCTCCGCACGCTCTACGCCGGCCGCGCGACCGACCTCGGCCCGTTCCGAGCGATCCGCCGCGAGGCGCTCGAACGCCTGGCGATGGACGACCGGAACTTCGGCTGGACCGTCCAGATGCAGGCGCGCGCCTTCCGCCGCGGCCTCCGCGTCGCCGAGGTCCCGGTGTCGTA
This sequence comes from Planctomycetota bacterium JB042, assembly GCA_043101415.1. Taxonomy (GTDB): domain Bacteria; phylum Planctomycetota; class B15-G4; order B15-G4; family JADJEK01; genus JAUIEL01. The sequence continues at coordinate 7,425 of JBICIB010000574.1, forward strand.
CCGCGAGCGCGTCGGCGTGTCGAAGATCACGGGAACCGTGAAGGGGACCGTGATGGCCGGCTGGAAGATCCTCTTCACCCTGACGGTGGAGAGGATCCGATTGCGTTCGGGAACGGGCTAGCCTGACGCCGACGTCTTCTCCCCAGCCCGCCCCCGACCCACTCCGCGTCAGCGGCCTCTCCCCTGCTCTCCCTTGCTCTCCCCTGCTCTCCCCTGCTCTCCCCTCAGCCCCCGGAAGACCGTGTCCATCGTCGCGTCCGCGTACGCGTGATCCAGCGCCCCGTGGCCCGTCAGGAGGCGGTGGAAGACCGGGCCGTAGATCGCGTCGATCGCGACGTCGACGTCGACGTCGTCCCGGACGTCGCCGCGTTCGATCGCCCGCTCGAGCATGGCGTGGGCGTCGCGGCGGCGCGGTTCCTGGACCGACTTCCGGAAGGCGTCGAGGACCTCCGGGCAGTACTGACCGCAGGCGATGATCTGGCGCAGGATCTCCCCGTCCGGTCCCGCGAGCGCGTCGATCACCCGGTGCAGCTGGGTCCGGAGGTCGTCGAACGGCGAATCGGTCCGCGGGAACGAGATCCGGACCTCCACCGCGTGGAGGTACCCCTCCATCAGGACCGACTCCTTCGACGGCCACCAGCGGTAGATCGTCGCCTTGCTGACCCCGGCCTCACGGGCGAGCGAGTCCATCGAGATCGAGCGGAGGCCGTCGCGGCGGAGGAGGGCGTACGCCGCTTCGAGGATCGCGCGGCGCGCCTGCTCCGACCGTGGACGCCCGGGCGACCGGGGCTTCCTCGCTTTCGATCCCGTCATCCGGCGTCTCCGCTCGCGGGGAAGGGGGGTGTCCCTGGTTCGTCCCCGAGACCCGGTCGATCGTCGGGAAGAAAAGGAAACGATGAGTTTCGTTTTATGGCTTGTCGATGCCGATACGCTTCTTATAAATCGGAACCCTTCGTTTCGAAACCTGGGAATCGAACGTGTCGCGCACCCCCCAACCGTCCGCCACGCCCGTCTCGCCGCGCCTCGCCGGCGGCGTCGGTCTGCTGGCGCTCCTCCTGAGCGGCGCCGACGCGGCGGGTCAGGCGCCGCCGCCGGCCGCGGTCTACGTCGACGTCGTGAGGGCGGAGGTCGTCCAACCGCGCGAGCGCGTGATCGGGTCGCTCCGGGCGGCGGCCACGGCGACGCTCGCCGCGCTCGAGGAGGGGCCCCTGGTCGAGCTCCGGGTGAAGGAGGCGGCGGTGGTCGCCGCGGGGGATCTCCTCGCGCGGACCGACACCCGGCGGATGCTGCAGCAGGAGCGCGAGCAGAAGGCGAGGGTCGCGGAGGCGCGCGCGAGGATCGCGTCGCGACGGGCCGAGCTCGAGAACCTGCGGCGGGACCTCGAGGCGCTCGAGACGGCGGCGCGGCAGAACGCGGTCTCGCTGCGCGACCTCCGGAACGCGCGGACCGCGGTCGAGTCCGGCGAGGCGGGGCTCCGCGCGACCGAGCAGACCCTCGCCGCGCTGGAGGCCGCGCTCGCGTACCTCGCGGTCCGGATCAGCGACGCCGAGATCCGGGCGCCGTTCGCGGGGCGCGTCGTCGAACGGCTCGCCGAGCCCGGCGAATGGGTGCGGGCGGGCGATCCGCTCGTCACGCTCCAGTCCGTCGGCACGATCGAGGCGTGGCTCGAGGTCCCGGAACGGGTCCTCGACCGGCTCGTCACCGATCCTTCCGCGACGCACGTCGAGTTCCGGACGGGAGAGATCCGTCCGGTGACGCGTCTCCGCGTCCTCCCCCTGGTCGACGAGCGGGCGCGGACCTTCTTCCTGATCGCCGACATCGACGATCCGAACGGCGAGCTCTCCCCCGGCCAGTCGGCCGCGGCCTGGATCCCGGTCGGCCCGGCCGAGGAGGAGATCCTCGTGCCGAAGGACGCGCTGGTGCGGCGCGGAGGCGGGGCGAGCGTCGTCCGAGTCCGCGGCGGCGAGGCCGGGCCGAGCGCCGAGCCGGTCCCGGTCGAGGTCCGGTTCGAGCTGGTCCGTCACGTGGTGGTGGCGCCGGGGGCGCTGCAGCCCGGCGACGAGCTGGTCGTGGAGGGGAACGAGCGGCTCCTCCCGGGCGCGCCGCTCGCGCCGCGCCGCGTCGAGTCTCCGGACCCCGTTCTCCGGCCGGGTGAGGTCGTCGGCGCCGCCGACCCGAGCGACTCGTGAAACTCGTCGATCTCTCGGTCCGCCAGCCGATCACGGTCGCGGTCGGCGTCCTCCTCTCGGTCCTCGCCGGGCTCGTCGCGTTCCGCGAGGTCCCGATCCAGATGACGCCGACGGTCGACTCGGTCGTCGTCGCGGCGACCACGTACTGGGAGAACGCGTCCGCGGCGGAGATCGAGAGCGACGTCATCGAGGAGCAGGAGCAGCGCCTCGGAGACCTGGCGGGGCTCCTCTCGATGACGAGCATCAGCCGCGCGGGCTCCGGGTCGATCCGGCTCGAGTTCATGGTCGGGACCGACATCGACGACGCGATGGCGGAGGTCGACCAGAAGCTCTCCGAGGTCCCCGGCTATCCGGTCGGCGTCGACGAACCGGAGATCGAGGACGTCGACCCGGATTCGGTCGACTACATCGCGTGGATCGCGTTGTCGCCGTCCGATCCGGCGTTCGACGCGTCGACCCTGCACGACTTCATGGAGCGGCGCCTCCGGCCGCGGCTCGAGCGGATCCCCGGCGTCTCGCAGGTCGGGATGGTCGGGACGCGCGAGCGCGAGGTGCACATCGTCGTCGATCCCGAGGCGTTGGCGCGCCGCGGGATGACGTACGCGGAGCTCCTCCAGGCGATCGACCTGAGCAACGACAACTACTCGGGCGGCAAGCTGACCGAGGGGAAGGCGGACGTCCGGATCCGGACGGTCGGCCGCTTCCTCGACGTCGATTCGGTCGAGGACCTCGTCGTCCGCCGGACCCCGGCCGGTCCGGTCTACCTGCGCGACGTCGCCGAGGTGCGGGAGGAGTTCAAGGAGCTCCGGAACTGGGCCCGCGCGCGCGGCCACCTCGTCCCGTTCTTCAACTTCCAGCTCGCCCTCGGCGCGAACCTCCTCGAGACGATGGAGCGGATCCAGGCGGAGCTGGCGGCGCTCAACCGGGACGGAGGGCTGCTCGACCAGGAGGCGGCGCGGCTCGGCCTCGACGGGACGTTGCGTCTGGTGCAGACGTACGACGCCACGACGTACGTGAACGACGCGCTCGGTCTGGTGCAGAGCAACATCCTGGTCGGGGGGATCCTCGCCACGCTGACGCTCCTTCTCTTCCTCCGCTCGCTCCGGACCGTCGGCATCATCGGCGTGGCGATCCCGATCTCCGTCGTCGCGTCGATCGTGGTCCTCGTCGCGCTCGGACGGACCATGAACATCGTCTCGCTGGCGGGGATGGCGTTCGCGGTCGGGATGGTCGTCGACAACGCGATCGTGGTGATCGAGAACATCCACCGGCACCTCGACCTCGGGAAGGGGGTCCGGGCGGCGGCGCGGGACGGCGCGGCGGAGGTCGCGGGAGCGGTCGTCGCCTCGACCCTCACCACGCTGGTCGTGTTCACCCCGATCCTGCTGATCCAGGACGCGGCGGGTCAGCTCTTCCGCGACATCGCCCTGGCGATCATGGCCGCGGTCGGCGTGAGCCTGCTGGTCTCGCTCACGGTGATCCCCGCCGCCGCCCGGACGATCCTCCGGCCGGCGAAGGGGCGGGCGACCGTCCGGTCGACGCCGCCGTCGTTCCTCCGTCGCGTCGGCGGGGTCGTCCTGTCGCCGTTCACGGTCTGGCGGCGCGTCCCCGGCGCGGTCGGCGGGTTCGTCCGCTGGCTCTCCGGGGGGGTCGTGCGCACGGTCCTGACGATCGCCGTCTTCACCGCCGGCACGATCTGGGGGATCGCCGCGCTCCTGCCGCCGCTCGACTACCTCCCGAGCGGGAACCGGAACATCGTCTTCGGCATCCTCATCCCGCCGCCCTCGTACAGCCTCGGCCAGCTCGAGGAGCTCGGCGGACGGATGGAGGCGATGATGCGGCCGCACTGGGAGGCCGCGGGCGACCGCTTCGCGGTCGAGGAGAAGGTCCGTGGCGGCCCCCCGGACCGGGACGCGCCGCGCGACCCGGTGCCGCTCCGCACGGGAGGCGAGGTCACGCCGCCGCCGATCGACCACTACTTCATGGTCGCGCGGGAGGGGCAGCTCTTCCACGGCGCGATCTCCGACGACAAGGACCGCGTGATCGACGTGATCCCGCTGATGAACGCGGCCGCGGCGGGAGCG
>JBICIB010000575.1:0-2949 GCA_043101415.1 Planctomycetota bacterium JB042
GGGTCCTGAACCTGTTCGCCGGGCCGCGCGAACGACGCACCGTCCGCTCGGGCGACCTCGACGTCGACTTCCTGGTCACGGCGCGGCACGCCGACCGGATCGACGCGTGGGCCGAGGTCGTGCGCGAGGCCGTCCGGTTCTACGAGGGGATGCTCGGCCCTCACTCCGCGCCGCGCCTCGGCGTGGTGGAGATGAACTGCCGGAAAGGGAGCTACAACTGGGCGTCCCAGGGGCTCCTCGTGTTCGACTGGCGGGTGTTCGGCGACGAGGTGCCGCGCGACACGATCTCCCACGAGGTCGCCCACCTCTGGTTCGGCAGCACCGTGTTCGCGTCCGGCGAGGGGGAACGGTTCCTCACCGAGGGACTCGCCGAGTACTGCTCCTGGCGCTCCGTCGAGGACGCGCACGGCCCCGCCGCGGCGCGGGCCCTGGCCCGGGCGGCGCGCGCCCGATACCTCGACGCGGTGCACGAGCACGGCGTCGACCCGCCCCTCTCGCGGGTGACGTTCGGAACGCCCGGGTATCAGGCGTTGGCGTACGCCAAGGGGCCGCTCGTGCTTCGCCACGCCGAGGAGGTCCTGGGGCGGGAGGCGTTCGACGCCGGCCTGCGGCGCTATCTCGACGCGCGCCGCGGCGGGATCTCGACCCTCGACGACCTGCTGAGCGCGCTGTTCGACGACGCGGACGTCGCCCGCCTGCTGCTGCCTTGGATCGAGGGCGCCGGCCACCTCCACCTCGCCCTCGAGGTCGGCCCGCCGGGCGACGTCCGGTGGCGCCCCTCGCCGTGTCCGGCGGGGATCGAGGAGCTCCGGCCGCGACACGTCCCCGTCGGCGAGAGCCCCGGTCGCGCCGTCCGGCGATTCGGCTGGACGGACGGCGCGCTCGACCCGGCGGGACTCGCGCCCGAGGTCGAGGCGCTCCGGATCGACCCCGCGGTCGGCCTGCCGGTGGCGGGAGACCTTCATTGGGTGCGGCGCCCGGTCGAGCTCCTCTCGTGCGATCCCGCGGACGGCAGCGACGACGTCCCGTTCGACCGGCCGCGGATCGAGCTGACGTTCGATCGTCCGCTCGCCCCGGTCGACGAGGCCGGGCGGCGCATGCTGGACGACGGGATGGCCGCGGCGGCCCGGGCGGAGGAGGCGTGGAGGCCGTATCTCCGCGACGCCCGGATCGCCGGCGACGGCCGCACGCTGTCGCTCGGCGTGCACCCGATGAACCCCGAGCGCGAATACCTGGTCCACCTGGTCGGCCTCGAGACGGTCGACGGCGTCCCCGTCGGCCCGATCCGCGTCCGCTTCCGCACCGCCCCGTCCCCGGATCAGGTCCGACCGCGCGTCGTCGACACGACCCCCGCGAACGGCGCGGAGGGCGTGCCGCTCGACCTCCGGGAGCTCCGGATCCGGTTCTCGGAGTCGATGCGCCCCGGCCGCGGCTACTCCGGCACCCTGATCCGCTCGCTCGAGGCGAAGGGTCTCCGGTTCCCCGGCGACGCCCTCGGCGCGTCACGGTGGGAGGAGGGCGGGACGCTCCTCGTGTACGAGCTCGACGCCCCGCTCGCCCCGGCGACGGAGTACGTCCTGCCGCTCCGCGGACTGTTCCTCGATCTCTCGGCGAACCGACTCGAAGACTTCGACTTCCGCTTCCGCACCGCCGACGGGTAGCCGCCCGCCTCGCCCCCCGCGCCCCGAACGGAAACGATCCCCTTCGACTCGCGTCGACGGGGATCGCTCGAGGTCCGCTCCGATCGGGGCGGGCCGGGGCTCACGCGGCATCACCACCAACCGTGGTTCCCCTTGCCCCCCTTCCCCCACTTGCCGTGGTCGCCCTTCCCCTTTCCGCCGTAGCCGCCGTAGCCGCCCTTCCCGCCCTTGCAGTCGTCGTCGTCCTTCCCCCACTTGTCGCCGTGGCCCCCCTTGCCCCACTTGCCGTGGTCGTCCTTGCCGTCCTTGCAGTCGTCGTCCTTCCCCCACTTGCCGTCGTGGCCGCCCTTCCCCCACTTGCCGCCCTTGCCGCACTTCCCGTCGTCGTCGTCCTTGTCGTCCTTGCCGCAATGGTCCCCCTTGCCGCCCTTCCCCCACTTGCCGCCGTGGCCGCCCTTGCCGCCCTTGCAGTCGTCGTCGTCCGGAGGCGTCCCTTCGTAGCAGTCGCTCGCCTCGATCGTCAGCGTCTCGAGGTTCGAAACGCCGGCCTGGCTCGGGTCGTTCGGGTCGACGGCGACGAACTGCATGAAGAAGGTCGAGTCCTCGGTGATCGGCTTGCAGTACTGCTCGGAGTAGCAGGCCTTGCCGCTCGGCGGCATGACGAACACCGGGTTCAGGATTCCGTTGAACAGGTCGACGCAGACGTTCCCGTACGGCGACGAGGTGACCTCCATGTTCGCCGAGATCAGGATCGTCACGACCTGGCCCGGGGGAGCCTCGAGACAGACGTGGAGGGTCTCGCCATTGACGAACGAGTCGATCGCGTCGAGGTGATACCCGGGCGTCCCTTGGCAGTCGTCGGCGATCGCGGGAGCCGACAGGAGGAGACCGAGCGTCAGGGAGGTCAGAGGCGTCTTGATCATGGGAGGCTCCAATCCGGAACGAAGGGCCACGGGCTGGCGCGGGAAGAGTACGCCGGGGTTCCGATCCGTGCGGTCTCGTTTTTGGATCCCAGATCGGATCGCGCAAACTGTTTCCTCGTTGCCCCTTACGAACCCACCCACCGCACCCGCTCTCGTTTGTCTCGTCCTTGCCCGTGCTTGAACCAGCCCGGGTCGATCTCGGCGAGGATGCGGACGGTCCGGCGGAGTCCGCACGACCCCGCCGCCATCGACGAACCCGCGTCCGAGGAGACACGATGCGCCGGAACCCGTTCGCCCGAGGCCTCATGGCCGCCGCCCTGACCGTGACGTCGTCCGTGACCGCCGCCGCCCACACGCTCTGGGTCGACGCCTTCCGGGGGAACGAC
>JBICIB010000576.1:0-4445 GCA_043101415.1 Planctomycetota bacterium JB042
GACCGGCGACGCCGGCAACTCGCTCTTCCGGCACGGCGAGGAGATCCTCGCCGCGCTCGCCCGCCTCGACGTGAACGTGATCTGCAAGCCCCACGACCACGCCGACCCGGACCCGAAGTGTTCGATCGACTGGCTCGCCCGCCTGAAGACCCTCGAGGGGGAGCGGCTGCGGTGCGACCTCGGGTTCGACATCGTCCCGCTCCTGTTCGCGGCCGACCTGCTCCTGACCGACGCCTCGTCGTGTGCGTTCGAGTACGCGCTCCTCGACCGGCCGATCGTCTTCATCGAAGTGCCGGAGATCCTCGAGGGACCGAACGCCGCGCAGTTCGACCTCGACACCTGGGGCCGGAAGGCGGGGCACGTCGTCCGCGGCGTCGGAGAGATGACGGCCGAGATCGAGCGGCGGCTCGACGACCCGAGCGAGAAGGGCGAGATCCGGCGGGCGCTCGCCGAGGACCTGTTCCACCAGCCGGGACGCGCGACGGCGAACGCGGCGGCGGCGATCCTGGAGGAGGTCGGCCTCGAAGCTCGGCCCGAGCTCAGCGGGACGCCGGCCGCGGGCGGAGCGGCGGGGGCGGCGGACAGGTGACCTCGACCGGCCGCCCGTCGGCCGGGTGCGGGAAGACGATCCGCGCCGCGTGGAGGAGGTACCCTCCGTCGCCGGGGACCGCGTCCGACTTCGGGAGTCCGCCCGGACCGTACAGCGGATCGCCGACGAGAGGGTGGCCGAGGGCCGCGCAGTGGATGCGGATCTGGTGGGCCCGCCCGGTCGCGATCCGGACGAGGCAGAGCGCGTGCTCCCCCCGGCGTTCGAGGCGCACGACCTCCGATCGGGACGGCTTCCCGGTCGGCGACGCCGCCGTGACCGTCCCGAGCTTCGGGTGGGGGACCGGCCCGAGCGGGACGTCGACCGACGTCGGACCCGCGGGCGGTGCCCCCTCGACCAGGGCGAGGTACTCCTTCTCGACCGTCCCGTCGCGGAACGCGTCGGCGAGCGCGCGCCGCCCGCGGACGCTCCGCCCGCAGAGGACGACCCCGGTCGTGTGCCGGCCGAGGCGGTGGGCCGGCCGTGCGTCCGGCGCGGCGCGCCGCACCTGCCGACCGAGCGTGTGGAGGTAGAAGCGGCCGCCGCCCGGGAGCGTCGGCAGGCCGCTCGGTTTCGCCACCGCCAGCACGTCGGCGTCCCGGTACAGCACGGCGAACCCGAGCGGGACGTCCGGCTCGCGCCACGGCGGCCGGCGCCAGACGACGACCTCCCCGGCCCGGACGACGCGCTCGGCCGGCACCGGCACGCCGGCGATCCGGACCTCGCCCGCGGCGAGCCGACGCCGCCACGTCGCCTCGTCGGCGCGGGGGAAGCGGTCGCGGAGATGCGCCAGCGCGGTCAACCCGTCGTTCCGGCCGGGGACCGGCGCGCGGTGCTCGCACCCTTCGTTCAGGGTCCCGCCGGCGTTCACCGCCCGCGGACCTCCTTCGGCACGTCGAGGCTCAGCCGGCGGAGGCGCGGCCGGTCTCCCCACGTCGCGAAGCCGATCCGGTGGCGGCCGGCGATCGGACGGATCGGCACCCGGTCGAACAGCACCGCGTCGCCGAACCGCACGGTCACGCGGCGGTCCGCGTACTCGATCTCGAGCGTCTGCTCGTCCGCGGCGGCCGCCTCGCGCGGCTCGCACTGGTAGACGAGCCGGTCGTACCGCTCCAGCCGGGCCCGGATCGCGCCGCGACGCGGCTCGGTGATCAGGTTCCAGCCGGAGAGCCCGTCGACGCCCCCCTCGCCCTGGAACGTCACCAGGAGCTTCGGCGGCTCGGCTCCCTCCGTGGTCAGGCGGAGACGAAACGCGTCGACGTCCTCGGTGACCGACTCCTTCAACCACGCGAGGTTCGACGGCGAGTCCTTCGGGAACCCGGGCCGGACGGTGAACTTCCGCCACGCGACCCCCTTGTCGGTCGACACCCCCTGGACCGCCTTGTTCCGTCCCTTGAAGCGGCCGACCGTGACGTCGAACTTCCCGCCGAGCGACGAGCGGAACGACTGCTTCAGCACGCTCTTCCAGCCCTCCTCCGTGTCCGGCGCCGGCGGGCCGTCGGGGGGGAGGGAGTCCGCGACGAGGCCGTCGATCGCCCGCCCGTCCGGGGTCGAGAGGGCGAGGGAGTACCCCGCCGGCCCCCGTCGGTTCCGGACCTTCAGGAGGAGTTCGTTCCTCCCCTCCTCGAGCCGGACCGGGAACCGGATGGCGTCGGGCGCCTCGAAGTGGGGACCGCGCCACCCGAACCGCGAGGAGTCGTTCCAGCCCCGGCCGTGGTACTCGCCGATCCGCTCGCCGTTCAGGAAGAGCGAGAGATCGTCGTCGGCGCGGACGTGGCAGACCGCGTCGACCGCGGCCGGCACCGTCACGTGCGTGAGCGCGTAGGTCGCGGTGTCGTCCTGGTACGGGAACTCGATCCGGACCCACCCCGTCGGGAGGCCGATGACCGGGGCGTGCGCGGCCGGCTCGGTCCAGAACGCGATGTTGTTCCGGACCGGGTAGCGCGCTTCGAAGTCGATCTCGACCTCCGGCGGGAAGACCGCGGCCCCCGGATCGACGCCGTCCCGCGAGAACGGGCCGATCACCTTCCACGCGTAGACGAGGCCGAGCCGCTCGCGTCCGAACGCGCGCGCGTCCTCGTCGTCCCCGTCGGCCGCCCGCCGCTTCAGCTCGCGTCCGAGGAGGTCGCGCGGCAGCGGCGAGTTCGGGAACCGGTCGTGCGCGTCGGCGAAGTCGGAGAGGCCGCCGCGGTCGAACACCTCGATCTCGCGCCCGACCGCCTCGCGGTCGGCCGGAGTCAGCGGCCAGCGGAACCGGACGAGGTCGTCGAACGCCTCGTCGCCGAACGCCCGGACGAGGTAGTGGGCGATCGCCCGGGCGACGAACGGCTCGCGCCCGTCGCGGACGGGGGCGGCGCGGTACTCGCGGAAGAAGCGCCGGTAGCCGGACCAGTCGTGGCCGTCCCCCCGCTTCGCGTACCGGTCGAGGAAGTAGAGGAAGAACCCCGCGCTCGGGCCGTAGTTCTGGATCCGCCAGTACTCGAGGTCGCGCGCCAGGTAGTCGGTCCGGAACTGGCCGAGGTTCGACCCGAACGAGTGGAGGCCGTCCTCCCGCTGACCGATCGCCTCGAAGGCGTAGACCGCTCCGACGTTCGCGAGCCCTTCCCGGAACCCGGCGAAGATCGGCGTGGTGTCGTCGACGCAGTGGGTCAGCTCGTGGTAGAGGAGGCCGGTGTCGACGCGCACGCCCCGCGCGTCCGGGTCGGCGCGGCCGATGTCGATCGTCTTGCCGCCGCCGACGCCGCCGCCGAAGTCCCACAGCTCCTTGAAGTAGACGGTGACGCGGTCGCCGGACGGGTTCGGCACCCGCCCGAACAGGTCGGTCAGGAAGACGTACGCGAGGTCGAACCGGAGCCGGCTCTCCGGCGGGATCCCCTCGACGAGCTTGCGCGGCCCGATGAACAGGAACCGGTGGCTCGGCACGACGACCGTCCGCGCCCACGCCGGGTGCTCGATCGCGGCGTCGACCTCCTCGCGCTCGTCGTCCGGGAACGCGGCGAGGAGCTCCGCCTCCAGCGAGGGGAGCCGCGCCGTCGCCTCGGCGACGACCTCGGCGTCGTCGGCGCGTCGCAGCCGCCGCAGGAGCCACCGCGCCGCGCCGAGGCGCCCCGACCGCGCCAGCTTCTCCGCCCGTTCGAGCAGCTTCCGACCGAGCCCCAGCTTCTCCTCGAGCGCCTCGACCTCTTCGAGATCGCCGGCCGGGACGTGGTCGAGGAGCTTCTGACGCACGTCCTCGAGCCGCCGCTCGGTCCGCTCGGCGTCGTCGAGGGCGCCGAGGACCGCGTCGTCCGCCCGCTCGGCGAGGGTCCCTCCGACCCGCTCCAGCAGAGCGAGCGCCCCGTGGTACCGGTGCCGGTCGAACATGCGGCCGGCGACCAGCCGGAACCAGCGGGCCTGCTCGTCCTCGATCCGGGTCCGCACGATCCGCCGCTCCTCGACCGTGAGCGGGCGCGGTTCGAGATCGCCGAGCTTCAGCATCTCGTCGCGGAGCCGGGCCTTCAGCCGATCGTCCGGCGACATCCGGATCGCGAGCTCCAGGACGTCCCACGCGTCCTGCGGCCGTCCGCCCGCCCGGAACTCCCGCGCCTTGCCGATCCGGGCGTCGACCTCGGCGGCGTCCGGGACCGGCTCGAACGTCGGGATCGTCATCTCGGCGACCGGCGCGAGCCCGGACTCGTACGGCCAGGTCTCCGCGGGCGCCCGGACGTCGCGCGTCTCGGCGTCGACGAACCCGAGCCGGATCTCCACCGCCTCGCCGCGCGGCAGGCCGAGGTCGAGCGGGAACGAGGTCGGCAGCTCGACGTCGACCGGCCGCCCCGCGCGCCAGCGTCGGGTCGGCGGGTCGGGGACGACGTCGCGG
>JBICIB010000577.1:0-9005 GCA_043101415.1 Planctomycetota bacterium JB042
TCCCGCGCACGGCCTCGACCTCGTCCTCGGCGGCGCCGACGGGTCGATCCTCTTCTGGGACGAGGCGGACGAGGCGCCGGACGTGACGATGCCCGGCCATCGGGGCGCGGTCCGGACGCTCGCCTTCGCGGACGACGGTTCGTACCTCGTGTCGGGCGGCGACGACCACGTCCTCCACGTCTGGCGCGGAACGTCGAGCTTCCTGTCCGTGGAGATCACGATCGAGACGGAGGTCGAGGTCGGCGGGCAGTCGTTCGCCCGGCCGCGGCGGAACGCGCGGGACGACGCCCTCCTCGGCACCGGCCGGGGGCACGGCGCGGCGATCGGCGACGTGGCGATCTCCGCCGACGGGACGCGGCTCGTGTCGGTCGCGGGCGACGGGACCGTCCGGACGTGGAGCGCCCTCTCCTGGGAGCCGGTGACGAAGATCGACGAGTGGCCGGACGCCATCGCCTGCTTCGCCTGGTGGGACGACGGCGCCGCCCTCGTCTGCGGCCGCGGGAACGGCCGGGTCGAGATCCGCGACTCCACGACGGGCGAGGTCCTCCAAGCGCTCGCGCCGCTCGACGCCGACGTCACCGCGGTCGCGACGCACCCGGGCGGCGAGCTCCTCGCGGCCGGCGACGAGGACGGCGTCCTCGCGGTCCTCCCGCGCGCGGGGGGCGAGCCGCTCTTCCGCGCCGCGACGGCGGGGGGCGAGGTCGAACGGCTCGCGTTCACGCCGGACGGCGCCCACCTGCTGGCGTGCTTCGGCACCCCGGTGGTGCAGATGTTCGACGTGGCGACCGGAGAGGTCGCGCGCGTCCTCCTCGGCCACGGCGACCGGGTCCGTTCGTTCTCGATCGACGCCGCCGGCGCGCGCGTCGCGACCGCTTCGGACGACCGGACGGTCCGCGTCTGGGACGCGGCGAGCGGCGCCGAGCTCCTGGCGCTCGAGGGGCACGAGCACCCGGTCGTCGCGGTCGCGTTCGCGCCGGACGGCGCGAGTCTGGTGTCGGGGGACGCGAAGGGGACGGTGCGCCGGTTCCGGCTCGCGGACGGGGCGAACACCGCCACCCGGGCCCGACGCGGCGACGAGTGCCTCGACCTCGACTTCTCGCCGGACGGCGCGCGGCTGCTCTCGACCTCGTCGATGCGCTCGCCGGTGGTCCTCGACCCGAGGGATCTGACGACGATCGTCGAGATCCCGACGGACACGGGGTTCCCGAGCGGATCGGCGTTCTCTCCGGACGGCGCCCGGCTCGCGACGCTCGACCACCTCGGCCCGCTCCGGATCCTCGAGTCGACGCCGCCCGGACCGCGGTTCGAGGCGCGACTCGCGGCCCGGTGACGGCCGGCCGGGGGCGCGGATCTCCCCCCCGGCCCGCGACGAGGCCGAACCTCCGGGCCGTCCGCACCGTCCGACCGGACATGACGACGAGACATCTTCCGCCCCGAGCCTCCCTCTCCGCGTCGCTCCTGCTCCTCCTCCCGCTCGCCGCGCCGGCGGCCGCGACGACGTGGTACGTCGCGCCGACCGGGGACGACCAGAACGGCGGGACGTCGCCGGCCGACGCGTTCCGGACCCCGCAGAAGGCGGCCGACGTCGTCGGACCGGGGGACGTCGTCGATCTGCTGCCGGGGACGTACGCCGGGTTCAACATCTTCAAGAGCGGCCAGCCCGGACTCGAGATCCGGTTCGAGGCGCGTCCGGGCGTCGTGCTGACCGGGGTGAACGGGTTCACCGGGAAGGACACCGTCAACCTCGAGGGGGCGTCGCACGTCGTGATCGACGGCTTCTCGATCGTCGGGACCGGCGACCCGGCGACGCACCGCGCCGGGGTCCGCGCGGTCGGCCTCTCGGCGGGCCAGCCCGCGTCGCACGTCACGGTCCGCCGGTGCGTCGTCGACCGCCCTGGCCGATGGGGCGTCTTCACGGGGTTCGTCGACGACGTCGTGATCGAGGACTGCGAGTGCTCGCGCGCCGCGGACGAGCACGGGATCTACGTCTCGAACAGCGGCGACCGGCCGGTGATCCGGAGGAACCGCGTCTTCCTGAACCACTCGAACGGCATCCACATGAACGGCGACGCGTCGCTCGGCGGGGACGGCGTGATCTCGGACGCGGTCGTCGAGCGGAACGTCGTGTTCGGGAACGGCGACGGCAACCCGGCGTTCGGCGCGCCCGGCGGGTCGGGGATCAACTGCGACGGCGTCCGCGACTCGGTGATCCGGAACAACCTCCTGTTCGACAACCACAAGAGCGGGATCTCGCTCTACCGGCAGGACGGCGGCCTCCCCTCGAGCGGGAACCTCGTGCTGCACAACACGGTCGTGAACGCCTCGGACGCGCGCTGGTGCATGAACGTCAAGGACGGCAGCGCCGGGAACGTGATCGTCGGGAACGTCTTCCACAACGACCACCCGGCCCGCGGCTCGATCGAGACGACGAGCGACTGCCTCCCCGGCACGGTCTGCGACTTCAACGCGGTGGAGGACCGGTTCAGCCTCGACGACGTCTGGATCGGGCTCGCCGCGTGGCGGGCCGCGACCGGGCTCGACGCCGCGTCGTTCGTGGCGACGCCGGCCGCGCTGTTCGAGGACCCGGCCGCCGCCGACTTCCGCCTCCGCGCGGGGAGCCCCGCGCTCGACGCGGCGAGCCCGGCCCACCCGGGGACGGAGGACCTGTTCGGACTGCCGCGCCCGTCCGGCGCCGGCCCCGACGTCGGCGCCCTCGAGCGGTGCGCCGGTCCGGGGACCGCGACGCCGTTCGGGAGCGCGCTCCCCCCCGCCTCGGGCCCCGCCCCGCTCCTCTTCCTCGCCGGCTGTCCCGCGCCGGGCGCCCCGATCCACCTCGGGGTCCGGAACGGCGCGGGCGGCGCGCCGGCGCTGCTGGTCGTCGGCGCGACCGAGGTCGCCCTCCCGTTCCTCGGCGGGACCCTCCTCGTCGACCCGCTCGTCGCCGCGACGCACGTCCTCTCCGGTCCGCCGGGGCTCGCGACGGTCGGCGGGATCGGCTGGACGTTCCTGCTCCCGTCCGACGCGACGCTGACCGGGGCCGCGATCTCCCTCCAGGAACTCGTCGCCGACGGCGCCGGTCCGCAGGGGGCGACGCTCAGCCGCGGGCTCCGGGTGACGATCGGCTGACGGGCGGCCGAGGATCGGGCGCCGCCCCGCCGCCCGTCTGCCCGCCCCGCTTCGCGGCCGGACCGGGGCGTCGATCTCGACGACCCCTTCCCTCGCGCCGCAGCGCAGCGTGAACCGGAGCCGCTTCTCCTTCGTCGTCTCGACCTTCGTCACCTCGCACCGCGGCGTCTCGTCCTGGGCGTCGGCCCACTCGACCGTCCCGCGGAACGTCCACTCGTCCGCGGGCGGCACGACCGGCGCGAACCCGTACGACGACGTCGGCGCGACCTGGGCCGGGAGGAGGATCGCCTCGTCGTCCGACACGAGGAGGTTGTACGCCTCCGGCGCCCCGTTCGGCGGACGCCCCTTCTTCCGGAGCGCGGCGACCACCGTCGGGACGCCCTCGCCGAGACGCGCCTCGAGGACGGACGCCGGGATCCCGAAGGCGTCGATCCGGAACCCCTTCGCCTTCACGCTCTCGGTCGGCGCGACCGCGGCCGGGATCGTGACCGAGTGCGGACCGAAGCGGATCTCGAGCGAGCCGGCGCGGAGGGCGTCGTCCTCGTCCTGCGCCGGCTCGCGGTCGGCGAACCGGACGTCGAGCTTCTCGGCCGTCTTCTCGTGCTCCGCGTACGTGCCGCCGACGTACAGGGCGTCGCCCCCCTCGAGCTCGTATCCCGCCCCCTCGATCGTCAGCTCGAACTCGAGATCGCCGTCGCGGCGGAGCTTCACCCGGTACGAGCCGGTCGGCACGACCGTGGTCCCGGAGACGAGCGGGGCCTCGACCCGGAGCGTGCTCGCCGTGTTCGACCCGAGGCGCCACTCGCTCCCCGGCTGCAGCTCGTCGAGGGAGTGGTTCCCGTACCGCGTCGCGCCGCACTCGAGCTCGACGGCGCGGCCGTCGTGTTCGAGGCGGGCCTTCAGTCGTTGGGCCTCGGCGGCGGAGGGAGACGAGAGCGTGAGGATCGCGGTCGCCCACGCGACGCGACGGGGGGTTCGGCAGTGCATTCCCTGCTCCGGAGAGCAGCGGCGTCCCCTCGGAGAGCAACCGGCGCGCCACCGGACGCGCGGTCGGGGGAACGCGCAGGGAGCGCGACTTGCGAACGCCGTCCCGCCTCCTCGGAACCCGCCCCTCGTGCGGAGGCGCACACCGGCGATCGGTCACTCGCCCGAGGGCGCGTCCGCGGACTCCCGATCGCACCACGTTCCCCACGCCGCCTCGAGCGCGTCGAAGTCGGCGAACCCGAGCGTCTCCTCGAGGTGCGGGGCGACGTTCGTCGAACCGTCGACCCGGAAGCGGTCGATCAGGTCGGGGAGCCGGCGCGCGAGCTCGTCCGTCTCGAGCAGGTACCCGACCACCGTCGCGGCCTGCCAGTAGCGGTCCCCCGGGATCCGCTCCCCGTTCATCAGCTCGCGCAACGGCGAACGGCTTCGCGGGTTCGCCCGGGCCCGCCGGACGAGGGCGTCGAAGCCGTCCTGCGGGTGGAGTTCGAGCTGCACCCGCGAGGCGAGCCCCTCCTGCAGCCACTCCCCGCGGTTCTGGAGGCCGGCCGCGCGGACGAACCACGCGTGGGCGAACTCGTGCGTGTAGGTCGGCCGGAGCGTCCCGTACGTCTCGCGGTACGCGCCGGTCGCGAGGCCGAAGAACGTGAACCCGTCGGAGCGCGGCGGCGTCCCCGCCGCGTTCAGCCGCTCGGCGAACCGCGGGAAGAACGCGCGGTACGCCTCGTCGCGCGCGAACACGAGGAGCCGCGGCGGAACCCGCGGCGCGTCGAGGAACGGCCAGTCGCGCCGGAGCGCCGCCCGCGCGCGGTCGAGCCGGCGCTCGAGGAGGTCGAGGTCGATCGCCGCGCAGTCGGTCGCGATCTCGAGGTCGGGGCGCCGCACCTCGCGGACGGACGCACCGGCCTCCCCGCCGAACGCCGCGTCCACGAGCTCGTCGAGACGGAGGTGCGCGCCGGGACCGTCCGGGACGTCGACGATCGCGAGGGCGTCGACGTGGATCGTCGCGGCGTCCCGGAACGAGAGCGCCAGCGACGCGATCCGGTCCCACCGCGGCACGCGTCCCCGGACGCGCCAACGGGCGTACCGCAGCGGCACCTCCGTCCGCGCCCAGCCGACGTGGTCGACGGCGACCTTCCGCCAGAACCACGTCCCTCCGCCCTCCTCGACGAACCGCACCTCGAACGTCGACGCCGGACGCGCGGCCGCCTCGGCCTCCGACCGGTGGACCCAGAGGGAGAGCGACTCGAACGACGACCAGTCGCGCGGCAGCGACCCCGGCCGGGTGAAGAGACGGCCGCCCCGACCGGCCGTGATCGCGAGCCCCTTCCCGCCCGGCCCGCCGGGCGGCGCGTCCGGCCCCGCCGCCGGGACGTCCGTCCGCGACGCCGAGATCTCGCCCGCGGCCCCCCACGCGTCGGTCAGCGCGCCGCGCTCGAAGTCGATCCGGCCGCCGCCGAGGACGGGGAGCGCGAGCGCCAGGCCGAGGGCGAGGAGGTTCATCCGCTCGCGTCGCCCTTCCCGCCGATCCCCGCCTCGTTCGACACGACGTGGAGGTCGCGCTGCGGGTACGGGATCGAGATCCCCTCGGCGTCGAACCGCTTCTTCAGCGCCTTGGTCAGGTCCCAGTAGACGTCCCAGTAGTCGACGGTCTTCGACCAGGGGCGCACGAGGAAGTCGACCGACGACTCGCCGAGGGCGCCGACCTTCACCACCGGCGCCGGCTCGGCGAGGACCTTGTCGTGCGCCTTCACCACGTCGAGGATCACGCGCTCGACCTCGTCGACGTCGTCCTGGTACCCGACGCCGATCTTCAGGTCGACGCGGCGGGTGGCGTTCGCCGTGACGTTCGTGATGACGTCCCCCCAGATCCGCCCGTTCGGCACGACGTTCACCTGGTTGTCCGGCGTGAGCATCGTCGTGGAGACGAGCGTCATCGCCTGCACCTTGCCGGTGACGCCGCCCGCGGTGACGAAGTCGCCGACGTCGTACGGGCGGTAGAGGAGGAGCATCACGCCGGCCGCGAAGTTGTTCAGGGTGTCCTGCAGCGCGAAGCCGACGACGAAGCCGAGGACCCCGACGCCGGCGAGGAACGGGCCGATCGGCACGCCGAGCGTCGACAGCACGATCAGCAGCCCGAGCAGGAAGACGAGCTTCCTGACGACGTTCTCAGCGAAGTTCTTCAGGAGCTCGGATGCCTTCAGGTGGGACCGTGAGAGCGCCTTCCGCGTGAGCCGCCCCGCGGTGCGCCCGAGGATCTTGAAGACGATCAGGAGGAGGATGCAGACGACGACCTTGATCGCGACGCCGGGCGCGTCCTCGATCAGCCACTCCTTCCCGCGCTTCACCCACTTCCCCGCCAGGTCGAACGCCGCCGAGGCGCCGAGGTACTGCGGGTCGTTCGTCGCCTCGAACAGCGCCTGCTGGTGCTCCTTCACCTCTCCGCCGGCCGCGTCGAGCGCGTCGACGACGAGCGCGTACCGCTTCACGACCGCCGCGACGGTCGCGCGCTGCGCGGAGAGCTCGGTCTCGAGCTCCGCCTTCTTCTCCTCGGTCGCCGCGGCGAGTTCCTCCTCGATCGCGTCGACCCGCTCGGCCGCCGCCTCGAGCGCGGCCCGGTGCGCCGTCGCCTTCGCCTCGAGCGCGGCGCCGTCCAACCGCTCCAGGTCGGACCTCAACTCGGCGATCGGCACCTCGGCCACGCCCTGAGCCGACGCGATCCCCACGCCGACGAACCAAGAGAGAACCGGGAACAGGACCCTGGACCACGCGATCATCACTCCTCCGAGGCATCGGGACGGCGACGCGCCGCGCTCTCGTGGCGGGCGCACCTTGTTCACAAACCATGACACAGCATCCCTCTAGACCATGGGGGTCCATTTCTGGAAATGATGTCTGGCGGGACGACGGCCGTTCTGTTCCCGTGGGCAACCGGAAACCGCTGCCCAAGGAATGGACCCATGACACCGCCGATCTCTCCCTCGCACCGTTCCCGCCGAACCCCCCTGCCCCTCGGGCTCGCCGCCCTCCTCCTCGTCTCCGGCGCCGCCGACGCGGCCGTCGTGTACGTCGACCGCCTCGCCGCCCCGGGAGGGAACGGGACGAGCTGGGCGACCGCCTTCGACGGGCTCGCCGCCGGACTCTCCGCGGCGCAGCCGGGCGACGAGATCTGGGTCACCGCCGGGGCGTACGCGAACGGCGGGGCGCCGTTCCAGATGCCGGCCGGCGTGGCGCTCTACGGCGGCTTCGGCGGGAACGAGACCGCGCTCTCCCAGCGCGACTTCGAGCTGAACGTCACCGAACTCGACGGCCAGGGGACGACCCGGATCATGGAGATCCCCGACTCCGCCCAGCCGGACACGATCATCGACGGCGTCACGTTCAAGGACGGCTACGACTTCAGCACGCTGACCATCGGCACCCTGATGCTCCCCCAGGGGAAGGGCGGCGCGATCTACTCGTACTCCGGTTCGCCGACGATCCGGAACTCGCGGTTCGTGAACAACCAGGTGAACCAGAACGGCGCCGTGATCTACGACTACAACGGCTCGCCGACGTTCGAGTCGTGCGTCTTCGAGGGGAACGTCGCCGGCGAGTCCGCGGGCGTCGGCTACCTCTACAACGCCAGCTTCACGATGCGGGACTGCGTCCTCTCCGGCAACGAGGCGACGAACAACGACGGCGGCGCGATCTACGCCTACAGCAACGGCGCGCCGCTCCTCGTGAACTGCCTCATCGTCGGCAACCGGGCGCCGTCGTCGTCGGGCGACGGCGGCGCGATCTACCGCTACGGGTCGAGCTCCAATCCCGTCCCCCTGACGATGGTGAACTGCACCGTGTCCGGCAACTCGGCCGGCGGCCGCGCCGGCGCGATGTACGACTACTACGGCCAGTCGGTCATCGTGAACACGATCCTGCATGGCAACACCGCGCCGAACGCGCCGAACCTCTACAACGGCTCGAGCGGCAGCACGAACGTCACGTACTCGTGCGTCGAGGGCGGCTTCGCCGGGGTCGGGAACATCGCCGGCCCGCCGGTCTTCAAGTCGGCGACCGACTTCCACGTCGACGTCACCTCTCCGTGCCTCGACGCCGGCGACAACACCGCCCTCCCGGCCGGGGTCGCCACCGACCTCGCCGGCGACCCCCGCTTCATCGACACCCCGGCCGCCCCGGACACCGGCGTCGGCCCCGCGCCGATCGTCGACATGGGCGCGTACGAAGGGACCGGCTGCCCCGGCCCGACGACCGCGTACGGCGCCGGCTGCCCCGGCTCCGGCGGCGTCGTGCCGGTGCTCTCCGCCACCCCCTGCCCGCGCGTCGGCCAGCAGATCAGCCTGACGTTCTCGAACGGCCTCGGCGGCGCCCCCGCGATCGTCTTCGCCGGCCTCGCCCAGGGGAGCACGACGATCGACCCGTCCTGCACCCTCCTCACGGCCCCGGTCCTCCCGCCCCTCTTCACCTTCCCCCTCGGCGGCTCCGGCCCCGGCAACGGCTCCGCGGTCCTGACCTTCCTCATCGCCCCGACCTCCCCCGTCGGACTGACCGCGACGGTCCAGTTCTTCACGTCGGATCCGAACGCGCCGTTCGGAGTCGCGGGATCGAACGGACTGGAAGTGACGTACAACGCGCCGTAGGGAGGGAAGCAGGGGAGAGCAAGGGAGAGCAACGAGAGCAGGGGAGAGCGCGCTGACGCGGAGGACCGACGGTGACGACAGGTCTCCGCGTCAGCGCCATCCCATGGGTCCTCACCGGACTCCCCCTCTTTCAACCCGGAATCGGGTGAGTTCGGCACCTACTCCGTAGACCCGCAGCGCATGAAACGGAAGTAATGGACTCCGGGGACGCGACTTAAGAACGGGGTCCGCTCGGGAGCATCGTCGATCGCGGCGTTTTGT
>JBICIB010000578.1:0-4110 GCA_043101415.1 Planctomycetota bacterium JB042
GAACCAGTGGAAGTCCTCGTTCCTCGCGTGGAGATCGGTGACCACCAGGCGGTCGTTCCGGACGCGGGTGAGGAGGCGGAGGTCGCAGTCGTACGTCGTGAACGGGAACGGCAGGTCCGCCTCGAACAGGAGGCGGAGGCCCTGGAACGGCCGGCCGTCGCCGTCCTCGCCGACGACGAGCGACCCGGGGATCGGCCGGAGCTCGACGTACGCGGCGCCGACGTCGCCGCGGTACTCCGGGTAGTTCCCCTCCGCCGCCTTGATCGAGTCGAGGTCCGCGGCGATCAGGGTGCACGCCTGGGGGAGCGACGAGGTCCCGTCGAGGTCGTTCCACGGCCGCCGGTCGATCCGTGCCAGGTCGAGGACCTCGCCGAGGGAGATCCCGTCGTCGTCCGCGTCTTCGTCCGGGTCCCAGCCGCCGCCGTCGAGCGTCGCCGTCCGCGCGAGCTGCTCGAGCATCGGGCCGGCCTCCCGCCAGAGCGCGGGGCTCTCGCGGCGGAGCGCGGCGAGCGTCCGGTCGATTCGTCGCCGGTCCCCGCGGGCCGAGAGCAGCCGCGCCGTCGCGTCGCCGAACGCCAGATCGTCGGCCTCGCCGTCGTCCGCGCCGCGTGTCTCGAACCGGGCCCCGGCGAGGCGCGCCGCGCGCGCCGGCAGGTCCTCGATCTCGAGCGCCGCCCACTCGTCGGACGTCGGGAGGACCCAGCCGGGATCGAACGTCGAGCCGAAGAACGCCTCGAGCGACGACTCGCGCGGCTGCAGCGGCTCGCCGGGGAGCGCCGCGGGGACGGCGAGTCCGAGCCCGACGACGACGGCGCGCGCGCGGATCATGGGCGCTCCTCGGCCAGGAACGACTCGACGGCCGCGACGACCGCGTCCGGGCGCTCCTCGTTCGGGTAATGGCCGGTCCCCTCGAGGACGCGGAGGCGGACGTCGGGGATCCGTTCCTCGAACCCCCGGGCGAACCGCTCGGGGGGGTAGGCGAGGTCGCGCTCTCCCCAGAGGAGGAGGGTCGGCACGCGCATCCCGGAGAGCTCGTGCGCGCGCTCGCCGTTCTCGTCCCGGCAGAGCTCGACCATCGCCCGCCAGTTCGCGGCGTTCTCGCAGACCAGGAACATCTCCTCGAGCAGCCCTTCGTCGACGGCCTCGAGGTGCGGCTCGAGCGCGGCGCGGATCCGGTCGCGGGAGTTCAGGATCCAGCCGTGGGTGGCGATCGACCAGTCGCGCATCTTCTCCTCCTCGGGCAGGAAGCCGCCGGGGGGGCGAGGCAGCCCGGCGGAGTCGATCAGCACGAGCCGGTCGACGAGGTCGGGCCGGTCGAGCGCGGCCCGCCACGCGAACTCGCCGCCGTACGAGTGGCCGACGAGGGCGACCGGGCCGAGCGCGAGCGCCTCGAGCGTCGCGACGATCCAGTCGGCCCCCGCCTGGAACGTCATCGGCTCGGGAGGTCTGGCGCGCGTGACGCCGTGGCCGAGGACGTCGATCGACACCACGTCGCGTCGCGCGGCGAGGCCGGCCTCGAGGAGGGGCGCGACGGAGAGGAACGATCCCGGCGTGCCGTGGACGAAGACGATCGGCGGTTCGTCGGAAGGGGCGGCGGCGGGGACCCGGAGGACGACCGCCTCGGCCGCGGCGTCCCGGAAGGGGATCGCGACCCGCTCCAGGCGATCGCTCGCGAGGTCGGGGGCGCGGTCGAGGACGAGGAGCTCCGCCTCCAGCTTCTCCTTCGGGAGCGAGCCGCAGCCGAGCGTGAGCGTCGACGTCGCGAGGAGCGCGATCGCGAACCGCGCCGACGGCCCCGGTCCGGGCCGGCGGCGGGCCGCGCGGAGGCAGAGCGGGACGGCGAGCGCCCAGACGACCGAGGTGACCAGGACGCTCCGGACGACGTTCTCCGGCCACTGCAGCGCGCCGAGCCGGGCGCCGGCCGCGTAGCTCGCCGGGCCGCCGACGGCGCCGAGCAGGAACGCGAGGCGGGGGCGTTCGCCGAGCCAGGCGAGCGAGTGGCGGAACGTCGACGCGAACATCGCCCAGAGCGCCACGATCCACGGCGGGGCGAGCCAGGCGACGAGGCGGTCCTCGTACCGCAGGACGTCGGCGGCGGTCAGGATCGAGTCGACGACGAAGCCGAACGCGGCGACGCCGACGAGGAGGCGGGCCTCGTCGCGACGGGGCTCGACGCGCGCCAGATGGATCGCGAGGAGGACGGCCACCGCCGCCGGACCGATCCACGCGACCGCCGGCCGGGGGTCCGCGGCGCCGAGGACGCACGCGAACCAACCGGCCTGGAAGAGCGCGAAGTTGAGGAGGTTCGCGCTCATCGGCCGCGGGCGAGCGCCGGCGCGCGGAGCGGCGGCAGCACCGGCGCGACGCGGCAGCGCGGCTTGGTCAGCAGCATCTGGACGGTGCCGAGCGCCCGCTCCTCGAAGCCGCCCTCGCAGTAGGCGAAGTAGAATTCCCACAGCCGCGGCAGCTCGCGCGGCAGGCCGAGCGCCCGGACGTCGCCCTCCCGCGCGAGGAGCCGGCGGCGCCACTCCCGGAGCGTCCGCGCGTAGTGCGGTCCGATGTCCTCGAGGTGGAAGAGCTTCAGGTCGGTGGCGCGCGTCAGCGAGGAGCAGATCGACTCGTTCGAGGGGATGCAGCTCCCCGGGAAGATGTACCGCTGGATGAAGTCGACCTCGTTCAGCGCGCGGCGGTGGAGCTGGTCCTGGATCGTGATCGCCTGCAGGCCCATCGCGCCGTCGTCGCGGAGCAGCTCGGCGCACTTCCCGAAGTAGGTGTCGAGGAAGCGATGGCCGACCGCCTCGACCATCTCGATCGACACGATCCGGTCGTACGCGCCGGTCAGGTCGCGGTAGTCGGCGAGGAGGACCTCGACCCGGTCCTCGAGCCCCGCGGCGCGGACGCGCTCGACGACGAGCCGGTGCTGCGACGGAGAGATCGTGGTCGTGGTGACGCGGCAGCCGTACCGCGCCGCGGCGTGGAGCGCGAACGATCCCCACCCGGCCCCGATCTCGAGCAGGTGGTGGTGCGGCCGGAGGTCGAGTTTCCGGCAGAGGCGGTCGAGCTTCGCCGTCGACGCCTCCGCGAGCGTCGCGTCGTCGCGCTCGAAGACGCCGCACGAGTACGTCATCGTCTCGTCGAGGAAGAGCCGGAAGAAGTCGTTCCCGAGGTCGTAGTGCGCCTCGATGTTCTTGCGCGAGCCGCGGGAGGAGTTCCGGCGGAGCGCGTGGAACGCGGCGCGGAGCGGGGCGGAGGCGCGGGCGAGGCCTCCCTCCATCCCGTCGAGGACCTCGCGGTTCCGGACGAGGATGCGGACGAGCGACGGGAGGTCGTCGCAGTCCCATCGTCCCTCGGCGTACGCCGCGCCCGCGCCGACCGTCCCGCCGAACGCGACCGCCGACCAGAACCGGGGGTCGTTCACGTGGATCGCGGCCTGGAGATCGGCCCCTTCGTCGCCGAGCACGGCCCGCGTCCCGCCGTCGACGAGCGTGACCCGGCCGTGCCGGAGGCCCTCGAGGCGGGCGAGGACGCGGTTCCGCAGGAAGCGGGTGAGGCGCGAGGACGGCGCGGTGTCGGCGATCGTCATGGGGTCTTCTCCAGCGCGGGGGCGCGCGAGGACGGGTGCGGGAAGAACGGCGCCCCCTTCAGGCGGAGGAGGAGCGCCTGTCCGTAGATCGCGAGGACGACCTTCAGGGACATCCAGGGATGGCGCCAGAGGACGCGGGCGAGCGAACGGCCGTCGAGCGGGCGGCGCTCGAGCGCGAGGGTCGCGTCGAAGACGACGGCTCCGGCGCGACGGTTCTTCATGTGGATCGTCAGGCGGTCGGCGGGCGCGGTGAACGTCCACTCGTACTCGTGGTCCATCTCGAAGAACGGCGAGACGTGGAACGTCTTGGCGAAGCGGTGGGGGTGTCCGATCAGCGGCGCTCCGGGCCGGTCGACGAGGACGTACGCGTGCCGCTCGAGCCACGGCGTGTTCGTGATCTCCGCCACGACCGCCGCCGGCTCCCGGGCGCCCTCGTCGAAGCAGAAGTAGAAGACGACCGGGTTGAACGAGAGCCCGAGGGTGCGGAGGTGCGCGAGCATCCGGACCGGTCCGTCCGGGCGCCGGCC
>JBICIB010000579.1:0-2760 GCA_043101415.1 Planctomycetota bacterium JB042
GCCAAGGAGCCGGTCGGGGAGTCGCTCCGAACGGAGACCGACGTCGACGGGCGGTTCCGGTTCGAGCTCCACGCACGCGACGGCGAAGAGATCGTCGTCCGTCACGTCGACTCTTCGTTCGACGTGCGGGCGCGGGCCTCTCTCGGGGACGAGCAGGTCGAGCTCGTCGCGCCCGAGGAGACCGCGGTCGCGCTTCGAGCGCTCGACGAGGCGACCGGCGTCCCGCTCCCCGGGTTCGTCCTCCGGTGGCGATGGGAAGACCCGTCGGGCGGCGACGCGATCGAGGTCGCGTGGCAGGTCGACGTCGACCGCGGGGACGCCGGCGCGATCCCCCTCCCCGTCGGGATCGTCTCCCTCGAGGTCGACGCGTCGGCCATCGGCTACGCGCCGCTCGCGATCGAGCGGTTCGAGGTCCCCGCCGCGGAGCCCCGGCCGCCCCGCGAGATCCGGGTCCGGCGCGTGGACTGAGGCCGCCTCGGATTCACGGAAGGGACGCGCCTCGCGGGCGTCGAATCGCTCGGCCGACGGGCGCCGGCGCGGTTTCCGATTCGGCGCCGGCCCCGCGCATGGGGTACGCTTGGAAGCGTCGTCCTCGTCGGGCCTTCGGGGCTCCGGCGCTTCGACCCGGGTGATCCGGCCCGGGCCCGCGTGACCGCCCCACGCCCCGAAGCACGGGAGACTTCATGCCTCCGTCCGCTCTCGCGATCACCCTGGCGTCCGCGCTGCTCGCGGCCTCGGCCGCCGCCGATCCCGCCACGCCGTACCTCCTGCGGACGCTGCAGGGGGACGCGGACGGCGACCGTTTCGGGGCGCGGATCGTGCGCCTCGCCGACCTCGACCAGGACGGGGTCGAGGACCTGCTGATCGGCGCGCCCGACGCGCTCGTCGACGGCGAACGGCGCGGCGCGGTGCACGTCGTCTCGGGACGGACCGGCGCCACGCTCCGGCGGCACGAGGGGGCGCACGACGGCGACGAGTTCGGGGCGGCGCTGGTGCAGTCGGCGATCGACCTCGACGGGGACGGCCGGCCCGACTACGCGGTCGGCGCGCCGGGCGGCGGATACGTCCGCGTCTTCTCGGGCAAGAAGGGGAAGCTCCTCGACACGTACGACTCCGGGCTCGCGGGGGCCGACCGCTTCGGCGCCGCGCTGACGTACACGCTCACGCCGACCGGCGGCCCGTTCGGCGACTTCGCGATCGGCGCGCCGCTCGACGACACGTTCGGCGTCGACGCCGGCTCGGTGCGGCTGGTCCGCGGCGGGGCCGTCCTCGCCGTGATCCCCGGGTTCGCGGCGAACGAGCGGTTCGGATCGTCGCTCTCGCTCCACTCGCAGACCCCGACCGGGGACCTCCTCCTCGTCGGCGCGCCGGGCGCCGCGAACCACGGCCGGACGTACGCGATCGCGACCGAGACGCAGCTGGTGCAGGAGACGCTGGTCGGGCCGACCACCGGCACGCCGGCCGGCTTCGGGAGCGACGCGGCGACCTACCGGGTCTGCAACACCATCGGGATCCCGACCTGCGGTTCGTTCTCGATCGTCGGCGCCCCCGGGTTCAACGGCGGCCAGGGGACGACGCGCGTCTACACCGACGACCTCTCCACTCCCGTCGCGACGCTGCTCGGCCCGACGGCCGACGGCGCGTTCGGCACGGCGTCCGCCAAGATCGCCGCCGGCGGGCTCGCGATCGACCTCGCCGTCGGCGCGCCCGGGACCGGCGGCGGAGCGGGCGCCGTCCACGTCCACTCGTCCCTCGACTGGACCGAGACGTTCCGCATCGACGGACCGACGCCCGGCGGCGGCTTCGGCGCGGCGCTCGCGGGCGGGAGCTTCGACCTGCGTCCGGGCGAGGAGCTCGCCGTCGGCAGCCCCGACGAGGGCGCCGGGGCGGTGCGGATCTACGTCCTCGCGGAGGCCGTCCCCGGCCCCGCGGCCGTCGTCGGCGACCTCCTCGCCGCCGATCTCGGCCCCGCCTCCGAGGACGACGTCGACGTCGCGACGTTCGAGGCGGCGAAGGGGACGAAGCTGAAGCTCCGATTCCAGTCCGCCGGCGACGACGCCGCGTCGACGGTCCACCTCGTGGCGAAGCTGAAGGACGCGAACGGGAAGACGCGGAAGAGCTGGACCGTCAAGGCGAAGGGGAAGCCGGTCACGAAGAAGACGAAGCTGAAGGCGTCGGGGACCTGGACGCTCGAGCTCGCGGCCAAGAAGAAGAAGGACGGCGGCGAGATCCACGTCTTCACCGAGAAGCCGTCGGCCTCCGTCGACGTCCACGAGCTGAAGACGCAGAAGTCGACGAAGGCCGTGAAGGCGAAGTTCGCGTCGATCGCCGGCGCGACGCTCGAGTTCGAGGTCGATCCGTACGAGAACCCCGCGCCGCTCTCGATCGTCCTCGTGCAGCCGGACGGCACCCCGTATCCCGACCTCGCGTCGTTCCAGAGCGACCTCGTCTTCACCGGCATCCCGCTCCTCCAGACCGGCAAGCACGTGATCGTCGTCACGCCGTCGGCCCCGGGGAAGACGGAGATCGCCGGCACCGCCGTCGATCCGCCCGTCGGAGTGAAGCTGCTCGAGTGACGCGTTCGGGAACGTCTTTGCGTTCCCTGCGGCGGCGGACGAGACGGGGAGGTGTCTCCGACCCGCTGTCCTAGACGCTGCGCGGCTTGGAACGCGTTCGGGGACGTCTTCGCGTTCGCCACGGCGGCGGCCGGAGGAGGGACGAGCTCTCCGACCCGCTCACGTCCTCGCGCGATACGTCGGG
>JBICIB010000580.1:0-2796 GCA_043101415.1 Planctomycetota bacterium JB042
TCGGGCGTCCCAGGGGACGTCCCGTTCCCGACCGCCGAGGGGTTCCGCGATCGCCCCCCGAGGCGGGAGGCGACGCGACGCGGCGCGGACGGCCTGACCGTTCTGGTCGGCGCCTCGACGGCGTCGATGGCCGCCGCGCACCGAGAGTTCCTCCTCTCGCTCGCCGGAGCCGGCGCGGTCGTCCTCGCGCTCGCGCTGGCGGGCGGCTGGCTCCTCGCCGGGCGCGTCCTCGCGCCGATCCATCGCATGAGCCAAGCGGCGGCCGGGATCTCCGAGGCGGACCCGACGCGCCGGCTCGACGTCGGCCGGACGGAGACCGAGCTCGGGACCCTCGCCGCGACGTTGAACGACGCGTTCGACCGGATGCACGAGGCGGTCGAACGGCGGACCCGCTTCACCGCCGACGCGTCGCACGAGCTCCGGACGCCCGTGTCGGTGGTGCTCGCGACGGCCGAGCAGGCGCTGGCCCGTCCGCGGGCCGCGGACGAGTACGAGGAGGCGCTCGAGACCGTCCGCCGCGCCGCGCGCCGCATGAAGCACCTCGTCGACGACCTGCTCACCCTCACGCGGGCCGACGCCGGGGACCTCCCGCTCGCGCGCGACCCGGTCGATCTCGCCGAGGTCTCCCGCGACGTCCTCGACCTCGTCCGCCCGCTCGCCGCCGAGGCGGAGGTCACCCTGTCGCTCGACGGCGCGACGGGCGTCGTCGTCCCCGGCGACCGCGACCGCCTGCGCGACGCGCTGACGAACCTCGTCCGGAACGCGATCCGCTACAACCGGCCCGGCGGCCGGGTGACCGTCTCCGTCCGGAACGGCGGCGAGGACGCGGCGATCGCCGTCGAGGACACGGGGATCGGCATCGCGCGCGAACACCGGGGCCGTCTGTTCGAGCGGTTCACGCGCCTCGACGAGGCCCGCTCGCGCCGCGACGGCGGCGCCGGCCTCGGCCTCGCGATCGCCGCCTCGATCGTCGACGGGCACGGCGGAGCGATCGACGTCGACAGCACGCCCGGCGTCGGCTCGACCTTCACGATCACCCTGCCGCGCGAGAGCGAGTAGGAGCGTTCCCGACCCGCCCGTCCCCCCCCCGAACGGAATTCGGGCGCCGCCCGATTGCGGCGTCCGGCGGCGGTGGTATCGTCCGCGCTCGATCGGACGAGTCCGCCGGCGATCGCCTGCCCCGCGGCCACCACTCGTTCCGCTTTGCGTCGCGCCCCGCCCGACGTGGAGGACGACCGTGCGATCGATCCCTCGCCCCCCGATCCCGCGCCACTCGAACTCGCTCCGCTCCGCCTGCGCCCCGCACGAGATCCGCCCTCACGGCCCGGCCCACGGTGGGCCGTCGTGATCCACTCTCGTCCGGGAGGCAGTCCATGCTGCTCCGCCATCGGATCGCCCCGCTCGCGGCGGCGATCGCCCTCACCGCGTGCGCGGCGTCCGCCCTCGCACAGACCCCGCTCGATCCCTCGTTCAAGTTCCAGGGCGAGCTCCGGTTCAACAACGTCGTGGCGAACTCCCCCCACGACTTCATCTTCGACGTCTTCGGCGCGGCGGCCGGAGGGGTCTCCCTCGGCTCGAACAACCGTCCGAACATCCCGGTCGCCCGGGGCGTCTTCACCGTCACGCTGAGCTTCGGCGCCTCCGTCTTCCAGGGCGACAAGCGGTGGCTCGAGATCCGCGTGCGCGACACGCTCTCCGGGGGCGCGTTCACGACGCTCACCCCGCGCGTCGAGCTGAACGCCGCTCCGAACGCGCTCTTCGCGCTCTCGATCGCCGACGCGTCCGTCACCTCGGCGAAGATCCTGGACGGGACGGTCGGCACCGTCGACCTCGCGAACTCCGCGGTGACGTCCGGGAAGATCGCGGACGGCACGGTCACCAGCGCGGACCTCGCGAACGGGTCGGTCGGCTCGGCGAAGATCGCGACCGACGCGGTCAGCAGCGTGAAGATCCTCGACGGGTCGATCACCGCCGCCGACATCGGCCCGAACCTCGTCAGCGCCGTCGACGGCGTCTCGAACGACGGGGGGAACATCGACCTCGTCGCCGGATCGGGCGTCGTCATCACGCCGAACGACGCCGCCAACACGATCACGATCGCCGCGACCGGCGACGCGACGCTCCTCGACGGCATCGACGGCGCCCAGTTCCTCCGGAGCGACGTCCCGGACGTCTTCACCGGCGGGACGCTCTCGTTCACCGGCGGCAGCACGCTGCTCGTGACGGGCGGATCGAGCGGCGCGTTCACGATCGGCGGGCTCAACCTGATCCTGAACCTCGGCGACAGCGGCGCCGACACGGCCATCGTGCCGGGCGTCCTCGAGGTCGACGGGACGCTGAAGGTCGACGGGATCGTCGACATCGACTCGCCCGAGCTGCTCCTCGGCTCGACCGCGACGACGACCCTCCGGTTCTTCGAGACCGGAACCCTCTCGTTCGCCAACCGGATCGCGTGGGAGGACGGCATCGTCACCGCGTTCGGCGAACTCGGCGCGTGCGTCCCGACCGGCCCCACGAAGAGCGCGTTCGTGTTCGACGTGACGGACAACTTCGAGAGCGGCTGGGTGTTCACGAACGGCGCCGACGCCGAGGTGATCATCGACGAGCTCGGCGCCGTCACCGCCGACTCGAGCTTCCACGCCTCCGCCGGTTGCGACCTCGCCGAGGCGTTCCTCGGTCCGGACGGACTCGTGGCCGGGACTCTCGTCTCGGCCGATCCGAACGTGCCGGAGGCGGTGATCGCGAGCGGCCGGGCGTACGACCCGACGATGGTCGGCGTCGTGAGCGCGTCGCCGG
>JBICIB010000581.1:0-10606 GCA_043101415.1 Planctomycetota bacterium JB042
TCTTGTACGGCTGGATGACCGGCGTCGGACCGAACAGCAGGCCCTCGTGGCCGGACGTCCCGACCCCGCAGACGCGGTGCGGCGACAGGTCGGCGAACGGCACGCACGGATCGAAGTACTGGAGGTAGCCGACGTAGACCGAGAGCTCGAGGTTCCCCGGGAACGTGTTGCCGCTCCAGCGGCCGAGCCGGAGGGCGGCGAGCCCGGTCGGGATGTTCGGGTCGAACCCGTCGACCGTCGAGAAGACCGACGACGCGCCGCTGCAGTCGACCTCCCCCTTCATCTTCTGGTGGACCCACGGCCCGCCGTCGATGTCGTCGATGCAGAGGCAGTTCTTGAAGTCGGTGGCGAGCTCCCCCTCGATCACCGCCGCCTCGCCGAGGCAGCGGGCGCTCCACGGATAGCAGTTGCCGGACGGGGACGAACGGACCGCCTCCTCCTTGAACGACCCGGCGATGTCGTTGACGCTGCCGAACGTGAAGTTCGACGGCGCCACGAGGTGGTAGCTCCGGTCCGGGTGGGCCTGGGCGGCCGGCAGCGGCCGGGCGCTGAGCGAACCGTGCGAGATGCAGCCGGGGAGGTGCGACAGGTTGAGCGCGATCGCGGCCCCGGGGTCGGCGCCGGTCGGGTCGCAGGCGTAGTCGACGCTGCCGATCACGTGCGACGGGTTCGGGGCCGGCGGCGTCGGACAGCCCTGGACGCCGATCGACGGGCCGAAGTGCCAGTCGCCGTTCAGGAGGAAGCGCCAGACCTGCCGGCCGTGCGTCAGCGAGTACCAGGTGCGGGAGTACTTGCCGATGATCTTCGACGAGATCGACGGCCCGCCCGGCGTCTGCGGAGAGACGGTCAGCTCGAAGACGGCCTGGTCGCAGGTGAACCACTGCGGCTTGCCGAGCTTCACCTCGACCTTGAACGCCTTCTCGAGCTTGCACTTCCCGATGCAGGCGTAGACCCCCTTCTCCTTCACCTCGGGGAAGTCGGGGAGCTTCGGCTTCGCCTCCTTGCAGCAGCCGACGGCGAGCCCGTCGTCGCCGACGTGGCACGGCACCTGGGCCGGCGTCGACGGCGCGGTCGCCAGGAACGTCGCGGCGACCAGCGCCGCGCTCGACAGGAACTTCGTGATCATGGGGGACTCCTTCTTCCGGTCACGGTCCGCGCGCTTCGAGTTCACGGAGGCGTCGGACCGCGGACCGCGGCGCGGACCTCCTGTCCGCGGGCGCGGGCCGACGCACCTCGCGCGGGAACGTCCGGAAGGGTTCGGTGCGGCACCGGGGGGGCGGAAACGGCCGGGACGAGGCGCCCGGTTCGGGCGGCGTCACTTCGAGAGCGTCGCCGCCGCGAACGCATCGTCCGCGGGGAAGGGGTGCTCGGGTCCTCCTCCTCCAACGTTCCCGCCGGGGCGTCGGACGAGGGCCGCGGCGCCGAGGTTCCTCGGAAACGGGAAATCGATCGCGGCGTCGAATCCGTCCTACGGACGGGTTCCGTCGTGACCGTCGGCCGGACGTGCACGCCGAGCCGTCGCGACGGCCGCCGTCCGCGCCGTCACGGACAGTCGATCCCTTCCTTCGCCCGCAGCAGCTCGCGGAAGCGGGCGCGCATCCGGAGGAGGCGCTCGGTCTCGTCGGCGCCGGGCGTCGCCGCGGCGAGGCGCGCCTCGACCCGGTCGAGCGCGGCGCGGAGGTCGGCCTCGTCGACGCCCTCCTCGAGCGCGGCGGCGGCGTCCCCGGGCGCGGTCGCCTCGCCGGCCTTCGCCCAGACCCAGCCCCATCCGTCGAGCGCCCGCTGCGAGAACCACTTCGTCATCTCGGAGAGCGTCAACTGCTTGTAGACGTCGTCGCCCGTCGCCGCGGCCATCGCGTTCATGGCGAGGACGGAGACCATCTCCGCGGCGGCGGTGAGCGGGACGCCGCCGATCGCGAGGTCGACCACGAGGTCGGTGAAGCCGCGCCCGATCGCCTCCTTCCAGTCGGCGCCCGCCTCCATGCGCTGCGTCGTCTCCCCCCACGCCTTCACCAGGCCCATCAGGAAGAA
The DNA here is from genome assembly GCA_043101415.1 of Planctomycetota bacterium JB042. GTDB lineage: Bacteria > Planctomycetota > B15-G4 > B15-G4 > JADJEK01 > JAUIEL01. Next base: position 2,032 of record JBICIB010000581.1, read on the forward strand.
CGCCTGGCTGACGCGGCTCCCCTTCAGGTCGTCGAGGATCTCCGACCCGACGCCCTTCACCGTGGTGTGGAGCGCCTTCCAGCGCGACGCGTCATTCGCCAGGTCGACCGTGTGGAGGCCGGCGAGGAGGTGGCGCAGCCGGCTCGTGAACTTCAGCCGCTGCAGGGTCTTCAGGCTCTTGTCGGCGGCGAGGAGGTGCCGGCGGAGCGCCTTCGCCTCGCCGGTCGCCTGGCGCATCCCCTTCAGGGCCCGGGCGATCCGGTCGCGGGAGAAGATCGCGTCGTCGAGCACCTCCGGCAGGTCCTGGAACTCGGCGGCGAGCGCGACGCTCTGCTCGGCGAGCTTCCCCGCGCCGTGCCGGAGCGCCTGCGCCTTCTTCAGGAACGCGCCGAGCCGTCGCTGCGCGAGCACCAGCTTCCGGAACGCGTCGCCGTGACCGGTCAGCTCGGCGAGGTCCCCCCAGTCCTTCGCCGCCGCCGCCGTGTCGTGGAGGTTCGTGCCGAGGAACTCGATCGCCTCCGACCAGGTCTTCTCGTCCGCGTCCGCGCCGGCCCCGCCGCCGGTCCCGACCGGGAGGTCGGAGAGCGCGTTCGCGAGACCGTCCTTCGGCCGGCCGAGGACGACGCCGTCCGGGGTGACGAAGACGCGGTCGAGGTAGCGCGCCTCCCGGCAGCGCCGCTCCGCCTCGGTCTCGGAGTGGCGGCGGAGGAAGTCGAGGTGCCCCTCCACGACGTGGCGCGTCGTCGACGCCCCGCCGCCTCCCCCGCCGCACGGCGTCTCCCCGAGCGCCCAGGTCCAGGTCGTCGCCAGCGCCTCCTCGCGCTCGGCGATGTCCTCCTGCCACGCGCGCCGGTGGACCTCCAGCACCTCGCGCCAGTACGCCGCCTTCTCGGGCCGGTCGGGATGGTCCTCGACGGCCGCGGCGATCCGCTCCTCGATGCCGCCGTTGGTGATCGAGCTCTTGCACTTCGAGTTCCACGCCCGATACCGCTTCTCGCCCCACGCGGCGCGGACGTCCGCGAGAGCGGCCCGACGCTCGTCGATGCTCGCCTGCACCGCGTTCCGGTCGGTCGTGTGCTTGAGGACGTTCACCCAGAGGCGGAACGTCCCGTCCGCGATCCGCGCCCGCGCGTCGGCGAGCTCCGCCTCGCGCTGGGCGAGGTAGGCGTCGATCGCCTCGCCCGAGAACGTCGCCCGGAGCGGGGTCAGGTAGTAGCTCAGCTCGCGCATCCGCGCCCGGTCGAGCTCCTGGCGGGTGTCGAACAGCAGCTCGTCGATCCGCTGGCGGGAGCACGACGCGCGGAGCGACGTGTGGTAGACGGAGACCGTCCCGTCCGCGTACTCGCGGTTCCGCTCGGCGCGGCGGCGCGTGACGTCGGCCGCGTACTGCTCGAAGCCGCGGATCGAACTCGTGAAGCCGAGCTCCTTCTTGTACTTCGTCTCCTCGCGGGAGGCGATCTTCGCGGCGAGCGCGTCGCGCCGGGCCCGGAGCCCCGCGAGACCACGCGCGTCCGGGTCCTCCGCCGTCCGCGCGTCGATCTCCGCGTCGAACTCGGCGAGCCGTGCGTTCCCCTCCGCGACGATCTCGCGCGCCGCCTCCTCCGCCCAGCGGACGTGGTCGGCGTTCGACTCGTCCTCCTTCCGCCGCTTCGCCTCGAACGTCTCTTCGGTCGCGAGGAGCGTCTCGATCCGATCCGCGAGCTTCGCCATGTGGGCGGCGTTGTCCTCCGCGTACTCCCGCTGCGCGAGGAGGGCGGACTCGATCCGGTCGAGGAACGGCTTCAGCACCCGTTCGGCGGTCTCGGCGCAGGTCGGGTGGTGTGCGCCGCCGGCGGGGACGTCCTCGGCGGCGGCCGGGAGCGAGAGGGCGAGCAGGGCGGCGACGGCGGCGAGGTGGCGGGTCATCGGGCGGCTCCGGGGCGGGCTCGGGCGGGAGGTGGAACGGCGCGCGGGCGGTCGCCGGGGATTTGGCGTCGGTTTTCGTTCGGCGGGCGAGACCGGGATGGCCTCCCCCCGGGGGCTATGATCGACCGGATCGGGATCGGAGAGGAGCGCTCCATGGATCGTCATGTCTCCGGGCGGGGTCTCGTCGCCGCCCTGGTCTCCTCGACGCTGGTCGCGGCGGTCGGGTGCGCGGCGGCGCCCCTCGCGTCGGCGCAGGTCGAGACCCGCTACTTCGGCCGGCCGAAGCTGACGACGCCGGTGACGAAGCGGGGCGGGGTCGAGACGAAGGCGTACGTCCTCGAGTTCACTTGGGTCGACCAGCGCGGGGAGAAGCACCGGGAGGAGCTCGACGTCGGGGTGGAGACGACGACCACGAACGCGGGGTCGAGCAGCTCCCGTTACGCCGGACGGGAGACGAAGTCGGTCACGTGGGAGACGGCGCCGTACCTCCGGGCGGCGTTCGAGGGCGACGAGAAGCCGTTCCGTCTGCGGGACGCGTGTCTCGAGGTGATCGAGCGGGACCCGCGGTTCCTCTGGACGGTCGGCCCGATCGTGGTCCGGAACGAGGCGGAGCGCGACGTGACGATCGTGCCGGTCCGCTGGCGGGACGCCGACGACGAGACGAGGACGGACGGGATCGAGTCGTTCACGGCAGAGGCGGCGCGCTCGCGGCGGGTGGTCGAGGGCGGGAAGCCGGTCCTCGCCAGTCGGTTCGTCTGCACGCTCGAGACCCCGGGCGGGCGGACCGGCCCGTTCGACTTCGCGTTCGACCCGCGACGGGAGGCGGCTCTCCAGGTGACGATCGAGGACGAGCTCCTGGCCCCGATCGTCTGTCTCCGGGCGGACGCCGCGCCGGAGCGGCCGTTCACGTACGAATGGACCGTCCCCGACCGGTGCGCGGCGATCGTGCGCGTGCGGCGCGAGTCGGAAGACGGTCGGCTCCGGGCGTCGATCCGGGGCGAGGACGGGCGCGGCGTGTCGGCGCTGCGGCTCTCGCCGACCGACTCGTCGGTGGTTCTCGGGGCGGCGGACGGCGAGACGCTGGTCGTTCGGATCGACGCCGAGGAGACGGCCGGGGCGGCGTTCCGCGTCGAACTCCTTAGGGTGCCGTACCTCGATCTGATGCTCGACCACGTCGGGCGGGCGATCCTGGAGAAGGGGCTCGAGTTCATCGGTCGGAGCGTGCTGGAGGACGACTTCGACTCGGAGCGGACGTCGCGCCGGATGGTCGAGGATCTCGCGCTCGAGAGCGTCCTCCTCGTCTTCGTTCCGGCGTTGATCGAGCTGGCGTCGTCCGATCCGCCGCTCGACTGGCGTCGTCTCGACGTCGTGGAGGCGGCGGACCGCGTCGACGCGTTCGGTGAGGCGGGCGTCCCGGGCGAGCTGGCGCTCGGCGTCCTGAGCGACGTGATCGGCCGGATCCGGGCGCAGCTCGAGCGCTCCGCGTGGTTCTCGCCGGAGGTCGACCTCTCCGCCGGCGACGGCGCGGGGGACTGAGCCGCGCCGGGAAGTCTCCCCCGCACCGCGGGCTCGGGGAGGGAATCCCACCCGGTCGAGCGGAGCGCCGCCCGGCTCCGGGCCGCCGTCCATCAAGCTCTCGCGCCCTCCTTGTCGATGCACCACGGAACGTGGGTTGCTTCCCGCGATCCTTGAGTTTCCCGGGCGGCGAGGAGAGTCATGACGAACGCGCGGACGGCGGGCGGCCTCGAGGTCCGGGGCGGTCTGCGTCGGGAGTATCCGGACGTCCTGACCGACGAGGCGGTGGCGGCCCTCGATGCGCTCGCGCCGCTCAACCGGGAGCGGCTGGCGGTGATGGCGGCGCGGGTCGAGCGCCGGCGCGAGCGACTCCGCGACGGGCGGCCGATCGGCTTCCTCGACGTGGCGGCGACGATTCCCCGGACCGACCTCACGGTCGAGGCCGCGCGGGCCGGCGCGTTCGAGGGGAGCGAGATCCCGAGCGACCTCGAGCGCCAGTGGGTGCAGGGGACGGGGCCGGCGGCGCGGCCGCGTGCGACGGTCGAGCAGGGGCTCCGGAACGTCGCGTACGCGCTCCTCTCGGGCGCGGACGGCTGGATGTTCGACGGGGAGGACGCGCTCGGCCAGGTCGACACGATGTCGCTCGACAACCAGCGGAACCTGAAGCTCGCGATCTCCCGCGACGCCCGGTTCCTCGCCGTCGCCGAGGGCGTGGCGTCGGAGATGAACGGCTGGGCCGAGCGGTTCCTCGGCCGGCGGATCGTCGAGGACTGGCGCGCCCAGCTCGACTTCACGACCCGGATCTATCGCGCCCGCGGGCTCCACCTCGACGACCGGCACGTGCGCGACGCGGACGGGACCGGGTTCTCGGCGTCGATCGTCGACGCGGCGCTCTACGTGACGAACAACCACGCCCGGTTGGCGGACGAGGGGCGGAGCGTCGTCCTCTACCTGCCGAAGATCCAGACCGCCGAAGAGGCCGCGCTCTGGCACGACCTGCTGAGCGCGCTCGAGACGCACCTCGGCCTCCCCGCGGCGACGGTGAAGACGTACGTCCTGGTCGAGCAGCTCGAGGCGAGCTTCCAGTTGATGGAGATCCGCGCCGCGCTCGGCCGCCGCTTCGTCGGGTTCAACACCGGGCGGTGGGACTACATCAACAGCGTCTCCGACGCGATGGTCGGCGACGAGGCGTTCACGAACCCGAACATCGACGCGATCGTGATGACGTACGGCTACATGCGGACGTACGAGGACCGCGTCCGTCGCGCCGTCAACACGCCCGACCGGAACGGCCGGTTCGCGCTCTGGCAGGGCGGGATGGAGCCGAACATCCCGGTCGGCTCGGAGGCCGGCGTCGAGGCGGGGATGGAGAAGGCGGTCGCCGGCGCCGAGCGGGAGCAGCGCGAGGGGGCGAGCGGGAAGTGGGTGGCGCACTGGAAGATGGTCCACATCGTCCGCCCGGTCTGGGAGCGCGCCGGCGCCGCGAACCAGCTCGGCCGCGCGTTCCCGCCGCTCACATACGCCGACGAAGACGCGGCCGATCTCGTCCGGCTGGAGCCGGCGCCGCGGACGGTCCGCGGCGCGCGCGACCTCCTGAGCGTCGGTCTGCAGTACTGCAACGCGTTCGCGCGCGGCTATCAGGCGGCCGCGCTCAAGCCGGCCGACTTCTTCGGCGACGACGATGTCCTTTACCTCATGGAGGACATGGCGACCGGCGAGATCCGCCTCTCGATCCTCTGGGAGTGGCTGCACAAGGGCGCGCCGTTCACCGACGCGGACGCGGAGACCGGCGTGGCGGCGGGGGACGTCCTGACCGCCGGCCTGTTCGACCGGCTGGTCGCGGAGGAGGTCGACAAGCTCCTCGCCGCCGACGACCGGGACGTCCACGACGACTCGAAGCGGACGACCCTCCCGATCGCCCGCGCGATCGTCGAGGCGTACGTCACGTGCGACGTGAAGGCGCCGTGGACGATCGACCTGCTGAACCTGAACCTCGACCGGACCGACCTGGAGTCGGCGCGGACGCGCATCCGGAACTTCCTGGACGCGTTCGCGGCGGACGGCACCCGCCTCACCGCCAACCCGGACTTCGACCGACCGCCACGGAGCCCCCGATGACCGCATTCGACGAGGAAGTCCGCGCGACGCAGGAGTGGTTCGACTCCCCCCGCTTCCGAGGCATCCGCCGCCTCTACACCGCGCGCCAGGTCGTGCAGCAGCGCGGCACGATCCGGAACGACCACACGGTGGCGCGCGAGGCGGCGGCGGCGTTCCACGCGCGGTTGCAGGAGCACTTCGACGCCGGCACGAGCATCACCACGTTCGGGCCGTACTCGCCCGGCCAGGCGGTGACGATGAAGCGGATGGGGATCGAGGGGATCTACCTCGGCGGCTGGGCGACGTCCGCCAAGGGGTCGGTCCAGGAGGATCCGGGGCCGGACCTCGCGAGCTACCCGCTGAGCCAGGTGCCGGACGAGGCCGCGGTCCTCGTGCGCGCCCTCCTGACCGCCGACAGGAACCAGCAGTACGCCCGCTGTCGCATGAGCGAGGCGGAGCGCGCCGCGGCGAAGGTCCACGACTTCCGCCCGTTCATCATCGCCGACGCCGACACCGGCCACGGCGGCGACCCGCACGTCCGGAACCTGATCCGACGGTTCGTCGAGGCCGGCGTGCCGGGGTACCACATCGAGGACCAGCGCCCGGGGACGAAGAAGTGCGGCCACCAGGGCGGCAAGGTGCTCGTGGCCGAGGACGAGCAGATCAAGCGGCTGAACGCGGCGCGCTTCCAGCTCGACGTGATGCAGGTGCCGGGGATCATCGTCGCGCGCACGGACGCCGAGGCGGCGACTCTCCTCGACGGCCGCGGCGACGAGCGGGACCAGCCGTTCGTCCTCGGGGCGACGAACATCGACCTCCCGACGTACAAGGTCTGCTTACTCGCCGTCCTGCGCCGCGTGTCGGAGGCCGGGCTCGAGGAGATCAACGGGCACCTCCTGTACGAGATCTCCGACGCGGAGTACGCGGCGGCGTTCGAGTGGCTCGACCGCGCCGGCGTGATGAAGGTGTTGACGGAGAGCGTCGAGGAGTACCGGGCCTCGGGCGACGCGACGGTCGACGCGACGCTCGACAAGGTGACGTCGCGGCTCGTCGAGGCGTGGGAGGCGGAGGCCGGGCTGAAGACGTACGGCGAGGCGGTCGCGGCGGTGATGGAGTTCCGCGCCAGCGAGGGGGAGTCGTTCGACCTGAGCGTCGACGAGTGGAGGGCGTTCGCGAAGCGGGCGTCGCTGTACGCGGCGAAGGAGCGGGCGAAGGAGCTCGGCATCCACATCATCTGGGACGCGGAGCTCGCCAAGACGCCGGAGGGGTACTACCAGATCCGCGGCGGGATCGAGTTCGCGATCGCCAAGTCGCTCGGCGCCGCGCCGTACGCCGACGTCCTCTGGATGGAGACGAAGACCGCGAACCTCGCCGAGGCGCGCGAGTACGCCGAGGCGATCCACGCCGAGCACCCGGACAAGATGCTCGCGTACAACCTGTCGCCGTCGTTCAACTGGGACACGACGGGGATGACCGAGGACGAGATGCGCGCGTTCCCGAAGGAGATCGGGAAGCTCGGGTTCGTCTTCAACTTCATCACGTACGGCGGCCACCAGGTCGACGGCCTGGCGGGAGAGGAGTTCGCGACCGCCCTGAAGGAGGACGGGATGCTCGCGCTGGCGCGGCTGCAGCGGAAGCTCCGCCTCATCGAGTCGCCGTACAAGACCCCGCAGTCGCTGGTCGGCGGGCCGCGGCTCGACGGCGCGCTCGCCGCCTCGTCCGGCCGGACCGCGACGACCAAGGCGATGGGGAAGGGCTCGACCCAGTTCCAGCACCTCGTCCAGACCGAGGTCCCGCGGCGGCTGCTCGAGGAGTGGCTCGCGATCTGGGCCGAGCAGTACGGGCTCGAAGGTCCGCTGAAGGTCGAGCTCCGGCCGCACCGCTCCGGCTCCGAGCTGCTGGAGCTGAGCATCCTCGGACCGGACCGGGAGAAGGTCGCGAACGTCGTCTTCGCCACGATCCACGACCGGAAGGGGCGCTCGCTCCTGTCGATCCGCGACCAGAACACGTTCGCGGAGTCGATGCGGAAGAAGCGCCTCATGACGCTGGCGCACCTCTTCCTGGTGCATCGGTACAAGGCGGTCTCGCTGCACTACGTCAGCCCGACCGAGGACAACCGGTACCAGACCGCCAAGATGAAGGCCCACGGCATCTTCTCGGAGGTGGCGGACGAGGTCGGCCAGATCATCGTCGCCGACGTCGACGCGGCGCGGGTGGCGACCCTCCTCGAGCCGGACCGGACGGCGCTGAAGGCCCTGATCGCGAAGACGGACAAGCGGTAGCAGTCCGTCGAAGAAGTGCCGTGGGTGCGAGGAGCCGCCGCAGCCCCGCAGGACTTCTTCAACGGGCTGGTCCGCCCCGGGGCCGGCGATTTTTCTCGCTTTCGGCCCGGAAACCGGTGAGCCCTCCGGCGCCGAATCTCGCCGTCCCGTCCGAGACCGGGACTTCGGGCCCGGTCTCGCGCGGTCGCCGCCCCCGGGGGGGGAGACGGCGGCCCTCGCGGGTGGCGGGAGGTCCCGCCACCCGCTCCTTTCCCCGGGTTCACCGCGCCGGCCGGGCCGGCGGTCGGGCCGTCTCCCGGCGTGCCTTCTCCTCCGCCGCCGAGGCGCCGGATACGATCGTCCGCCATGGCAGACGACCCTCATGCCCCACTGCGCGCCGACGTCCGGCGGCTCGGATCGCTCCTCGGCGAGGTGATCGCCCACGTCGACGGCCCGCCGCTCCTCGAGTTCGTGGAGCGGGTCCGCGCGGCGGCGAAGCGGCGCCGCGGCGGGGACGCGGAGTTCGACGAGCTCGACCGCCTGCTCGCCACCCTCCCGCTCGACGACGCGGTGCCGGTCGCGCGCGCGTTCTCGATGTTCCTGAAGCTCGCGAACATCGCCGAGCAGCATCACCGCGTCCGCCGCCGCCGGCAGTACGCGTCGCGGCCGGACGCCCCTCCGCAGCGGGCGTCGCTCGACGCGACGTTCGCCGGGCTCCTCGCGGACGGGGTGTCGGACGAGGAGCTCCTGGCGGCGGTCGAGCGGCTGGACGTCGAGCTCGTCTTCACCGCGCACCC
>JBICIB010000582.1:0-4908 GCA_043101415.1 Planctomycetota bacterium JB042
CAGGTGTCGAAGCCGACGAGGACGCCGAATCCCGGGAACCGCATGCAGGCCCGCTGCACGGTGCCGTCGGGGTTCAGGAGCTTCGCGCCGACCGCGCCGCACGCGGGGTGGGCGTCGAGGTGCTCGACGAGGCGGCGCGGGGCGTCGGGGGCGACCTCGGTGTCGCTGTTCAGGAGGAAGAGGTGCCGGCCGCGCGCGGCGCGGATGCCGACGTTGTTCCCCTCGGCGTAGCCGACGTTCCGGTCGTTCACGATCAGGCGGACGTCGGGGTACCGGTCGCGGACCATCGCCGCGCTCCCGTCGGACGACGCGTTGTCGACGACGATGGTCTCGATCGCGAGGCCGGGCTCGATCCGCGCGAGGCTCTCGAGGCAGGCGCGGAGGAGGTCCTCGGTGTTCCACGAGAGGACGACGATCGAGAGGTCCGGGACGGCGCTCACGTCGCGTCCTTCCAGAGCGCACGCGCCGCCTCGAACCCGGCGGGGTACGCGTCCGGGGTCGTCTTCTCGAACGTGACGTAGCGGAGGCAGTCGAGGTCGTCGGCGGCGAGGACCCGGACGTACCAGCGGGTCGGGACGAGCGCGTCCCACGCCGACGAGGTGAAGCGGAGCGCCGCGCCGTCCCCGAGCCGCCCGCCGCAGAAGAGGAACGACGGATCGGTCGCGATCTCGGCGACCCACGCCCGCCCGCCCGCGGCCGCGCCGAGGTCGAGGTCGAGCGGACCGTCGACGACGCCGAGGTCGTCCGGCTCGAAGAAGCGCCAGCCGTCCGCCTCCGCGTGCGCGGCGACGTGCGCGTTCATCGCCGCGTAGAGGCGCGCGCCGGCCGGCCCGTAGTGCTTCCGGTAGTACCGCTCGCGGGAGACCTCGTACTTCCGGAGGACCTCCTCGCGCGCCGTCCGCGCCGACCGGTCGAAGTAGTGGATCATCCGCGCGCGCGGCTCGAGGACGACCCGGCGGCCGGCCGCGCGGACGCGCCGGCAGAGGTCCGCGTCCTCGAAGTAGAACGGGAACGCCTCGTCGAACGGCCCGAGGGTGCGCGCGAGGTCGGCCGGCATCATGAACCCGAAGCCGGAGACCATCCGCATGTCGAGCGGGCCGGTCGCCTCCCACGCGCGCAGGAACCGCCGCGTCCGCTCCAGCGACGCCCGGCGCGCGATCTCCCGGTCGACGCGGCCGAGCGACTCCTCGACGTGCAGCCGGAGCGTCGGGAGGTCGTTCGGGGGGAGGCTCACGAAGAGCGACGGCTCGAGGAAGCCGCGCGGCCCGACCATGCCGACGGAGGGGTCGGCGTCGAGGAGCCCCGCCATCGCTCCGACCGCGCCGTCGAGCGCGAGGACGTCCGGGTTCGAGAGGAGGACGTGGCGCGCGTCGACGCGGGCCATGCCGAGGTTCATGCCGCCGCCGTAGCCGAGGTTCTCGTCGTGGAGGACGACGTCGACGTCGAGCGCGTCGAGCGGGGCGAGGAGCTCGCGCTGGTCCTCGGGCGAGGCGTTGTCGACGACGACGATCTGCAGCCGCCCGCCGGGGAACGTCTGCGCCCGCAGCGAGCGGACCGCCTCGACGCAGAGCGCGCCGGAGTTGTAGTTCACCAGGACGGCGGCGACGTCGTGGGCCGGCGCGCTCACCGTTCCTCGAACGCCCAGGAGTGGTTGAGCGACATCACGCCGACGTGCCCCTCCTCCGGCCGGATCGTCATCGACTTCTCGTTCATGCGGTGGTCGTAGATGTGCAGACCGCTCTCGTCGTAGATGTAGCCGACCACCGTGAACTCGCCGTCGAGGAGCGCCAGCCGAGGGACCTCGATCCGGGCCCGGAACCGACCGCCGGGCGCCTGCGGCACCTCGACCTTGTCGTGCGCGGACGAAGCGGCGGCGATCAGGACGTTGTCGGAGCGCCAGATCGCGAACCCGCAGTTGATCTTCCGGGTCCACTCGTCGGGGACGTGGTAGTCGAGCTGCATGACGAGGTCCTGGCCCGTCCGGACGGTCGAGACCGCCTCGCCGTCCGCGTCGAGCAGGGCGACCGACTCGAGCTTCGGCGGGTTCCGCTCGTCGGACGGCTCCATGCCCGCGACGTGCTGGAGCGGCTGATGGAGGAGCGACCGCTCGTAGTTCGCGTAGTCGGCGGTCACCTCGAGCGGCGCGCCGCGCTGCTCGATGGTGCCGTCCTTGATCCAGAGGACCTCGTCGCAGATCTGCCGCACGTCGTAGAGCGAGTGCGAGCAGAAGACGATCGTCTTCCCCTGGTCCCGGAACTCGAAGATCCGGTCGATGCACTTCTTCTGGAAGTGGAGATCCCCCACCGCGAGGATCTCGTCGATGATCAGCACCTCCGGGTCGATCGCGGTCGCGACCGAGAAGCCGAGGCGCATGATCATGCCGGACGAGTAGGTCCGGACCGGCTGGTCGATGAAGTGGCCGAGCTCGGTGAACTCGATGATCGAGTCGAGCTTCGCGCGGATCTCCTTGCGCGAGAACCCCATCACGGACGCGTTCAGGAAGATGTTGTCGCGGCCGGAGAACTCGCTGTGGAAGCCGGCGCCGAGCTCGAGCAGCGACGCGACCCGCCCGTCGACCGTGAACGACCCCTCGCTCTGGGTCGTCGTCCCGGCGAGGATCTTCAGGAGGGTCGACTTCCCGGCGCCGTTCGAGCCGATCAGCCCGAGCGCCCGGCCGTGGCCGACCTCGACGTCGACGTGGCGGAGCGCCCAGACCTCCTTGTGCAGGATCTGCTTCCCGAACGACAGCCCCTCGCGGATCCGTTTGAACGGCGTCGCGTAGACCTTGTACTTCTTCCCGAGGTCGCGGGTGACGATCGCGGGGCGGTCAGAGCTCATCCGCGAACCTCCCCTTCGTGCTCCGGAAGAACGCGTACCCCGGGACGTACACGACCAGGACGCAGAGGGCGAAGATCCAGGCCGATCGCCACGGCGTCGCGCCGTGGTCGTAGACGAGCGCGGCCCGGTACATCTCCATCAGGTGGTACATCGGGTTCAGCTGCATGACCCAGAGGTACTCCGGGAGCCGCTGGCGGATCAGCTCGGTCGGGTAGACGATCGGCGTGGTGAAGAACCAGAGGTTCAAGGCGAGCGGCACGACCTGCGCGGTGTCCCGCACGAAGATGTTCAGCGCCCCGAGCAGCAGCCCGAGGCCGACCGAGAACGCGAAGTGGAGCGCGATCGCCACGAACAGGATCGGCCAACTGTCCGGGAGGCCGACCAGCGGCTGCCCGTCCGGTCCGACCCCGAGGTCGTGGAACGCGGTGAGGCGCAGCACCAGGAAGACGGCGAGGGCGATGAAGAAGTAGATGAAGTTCACCGCCGTCGCGTAGACCGGCAGGAGCTGCGACGGGAAGGCGATCTTCTTGACCAGGTTCCCGTTCTCGAGCACGACGCTGGTGCAGCGGGAGACCGACTCGCCGAACGCGATCCAGGGGAGGACGCCGGAGATGATGAACAGCCCCATCAGGGACTGGTCGCCGAACTCCTGCCCCCGGTCGGCCAGCTTCATCCCCATGATCACGGCGAAGACGAAGTAGTAGACGAGGAACAGGATGATCGGGTTGAGCAGCGGCCAGAGCCGCCCGAGGATCGACCCCTCGTAGCGCGCCTTCAGGTCGCGCCAGACGAACGACCACAGGAGCTCCCGGTGGCGGATGCAGAGGGCGGGGAGGTCGAAGATTCGGAGGATGCTCACGGCGGATGGGCTCTCGTCCCGGCCGACGGGGAGGAGACGGCCGAACGCGACACTCTATCCCCGCGTGTTCGGCCGGAACCAGACGGAAACTGAAACCCCGTGAAGCGTCTGTTAGTCTCGCCACGATGACCCCGCAGGGCCCGGAAACGCTGGAACTGGACCACGCCGCGACCTCTCCGCTCGACGCCGCGGTCCTGGACGAGATGCTGCCGTATCTCCGGTCCGAGTCCGCAAATCCGTCGTCCGTCCACGCCCCCGGGGTGCGGGTCCGGGCCGCCGTCGAACGGGCCCGCGAACGCGTCCTGGAGGCGGTCGCGGGCGGCGCGGGCCGCGGCGGCACGGTCACGTTCACGTCCGGCGGCACCGAGGCGAACAACCTCGCGGTCCTCGGCTTCGTGCGCGCCCGCCGGACCGATCGCGTCGTCGTCTCGGCGGTCGAGCACCCCTCCGTCCGGAACCCGGCGGCGGTGGCGGCCGAGGAGGCGGGCGTCCCGTGCGTCGCCATCCCGACCGATCCGGCCGGGAGTCTCGACCTCGACCGGTTCGCGGAGGCGCTCGGCGAGAAGACGACGTTCGTCGCGCTGATCCACGGCCAGAACGAGACCGGCGTCGTCCAGCCGATCGCGGCCGCGGCCCGCGTCGTCCGCGCGCGCGCGCCGCGGGCGCACCTGCACGTCGACGCGATCCAGTCGTTCGGGAAGATCCCGATCGACGACGTCGCCGCGGTGGCGGACTCGATCGCGGTCTCGGCCCACAAGATCCACGGCCCGAAGGGGGTCGGCGCGCTCGTCCGGTTCGGCGGCCGCGCGCCGGTCCCGCTCGTCTTCGGCGGCGGGCAGGAGGGGGGCGTCCGGTCGGGGACGGAGAACGTGCCGGGGATCGTCGGGCTCGGCGCGGCGGCGTCCCGCGCGGCGGCGGCGCTCTCCGCGACGACCCCCGCGCTCGCCGCGCTCGCGGCCGGCGTCGTCGCCGCGTTCGAGGCCCTCGACGGCGCGGTCGTCCTCGGGCGCGACGCCGCGGAGCGGCTCCCCTCGATCGTCGCCGCCGCCGTCGCCGGCGTCCGCGGCGAGGTCCTCCAGCACCACCTCGAGGAGGAGGGGATCGTGGTCGGGACCGGCTCGGCGTGCGCCTCGTCGAAGAGCGAGCTCTCCCCGACCTACGCCGCGCTCGGCCTGAACGAGGCGGAGGCGCGGTCGGTGATCCGCGTCGGC
>JBICIB010000583.1:0-2695 GCA_043101415.1 Planctomycetota bacterium JB042
GCCGACCGGCGCGGCCGACGGCCCCGTCGCGTCCGTGAGGCCCGAGTCCGGCGAGTCGCCGGCATCCCGAGACGCGATCGAGATCGGCCGATCGGTCGAGGGGCGTCCGGTCGAGCTCCTCCTCCGAGGCGACCCGGACGGCGACGGCGTGCTCCTCCTCGCCACGATCCACGGCGACGAGGCGGCCGGGACTCCCCTCCTCCGACGGCTCGCCGACGAGCTGCGGGCCGCGCCGGAGAAGGCGCGCGGGCGCCGGGTCGCGCTCGTCCCGGTCGCGAACCCCGACGGGCTCGCCGCCGGCCGCCGGACGAACGCGCGCGGCATCGACCTGAACCGGAACTTCCCCGCCGGCAACTTCGACCCGTCCCTCCGGCACGGGGCCGCGCCGCTCTCGGAGCCCGAGTCGCGGGCCTTGCTCGAGCTCCTCCGCCGGGAGCGGCCGGTCCGCGTCGTGAGCCTCCACCAGCCGCTCGCGCAGATCGACTGGGACGGCCCCGGCGAGGCGCTGGCGCGTCGCGTCGCCGCGCGCTGCGACCTCCCCGCGCGCCGGATCGGCAGCCGGCCCGGCTCGCTCGGCTCGTTCGTCGGCCTCGACCTCGGGGTCCCGATCCTGACCTTCGAGCTGCGCCGGGCCGACGACCGGCTCGACCCGGACGCCCTGTGGGAACGCTACGGCGAGGCGCTCCTCGCGACCCTCGACTGAGCGCGCCCCGATCCGCTCGCGAGCGCCTACGATGGCGGGATGCACCGTCGGCCGCTCCTCCTCCTCCTCGACGACTATCTCGCCCGCCACCCCGACGAGGAGGAGACCGTGGTCCGCATGCGGACCCTCGTCGAGACGCACGAGGACTGTCTCCTCCGGAGCTGCGCGCCGGGGCACGTCACCGCCTCGGCCTGGATCGCGTCGCCCGACCGCCGGCGGTTCCTCCTCACCCACCACCGGAAGCTCGACCGCTGGCTGCAGCTCGGCGGCCACGTCGACGGCGAGGCCGAGCCGGACGCCGCCGCGCTGCGGGAGGCGCGGGAGGAGTCGGGGATGGAGCGGTTCGAGATCTGCGCCGCCGGCGACCGCCCGCTGGTCGTCGACCTCGACGTGCACGTCATCCCCGCCCGCGGCGACGAGCCGGAGCACGAGCACCACGACGTCCGCTTCCTCCTGATCGCCGCGCCCGGCCAGACCGCGGTCCGGAACGAGGAGTCGAAGGAGCTCCGCTGGTTCCGGAACGACGAGCTCGCGGCGGTGGCGGGCGACGAGGCGGTCGCCCGCCTCGGCCGGAAGGCGATCGCGCTGCTCGAACGCCTCGGGCCGGTCGCGGGCGGCTGACGCGCGCCGCCCGGCATGCTAGAACGACTCGTTCCGGTCTTCGCGGAGCTCCCCATGATCCGATCGCTCGTCGCCCTCCTCGCCGCCGCCGCCCCGCTCGTCGCCGCCGAGCACGAACCGATCCGGCTGGTGTCGGACTTCGCGCTCTCCCCGGACGGCCGACGCATCGCCTTCTCCTGGGCCGGCGACGTCTGGTCCGCGGCGATCGACGACGGGCTCGCGCGCCCCCTGACCCGCGACCCGGCCGACGACCGCGAGCCGCGCTTCTCGCCCGACGGGGAGGAGCTGGCGTTCACGAGCAACCGGGACGGCGGGTACCAGGCGTACGTGATGCCCGCGCGCGGCGGCCCGGCCGAGCGGATCACGCACCACTCCGAGGACCACTCCGTCCTCGAGTGGACCCCGGACGGGGCCGGGCTCGTCGTCCGGAGCGCGCGCGACCACTTCTGGCGCTCGAGCGCGCGGCTGTTCGTCGTCGAGCGGGGACGGCGGGCGCCCGAGCGGCTCCTGTTCGACGCCGCGGTGGAGGACGGCCGCCTCTCGCCGGACGGGCGCCGGGTGCTCTTCACGCGGGAGGGGACCCGGACGCACCGGAAGGGGTACGTCGGCTCGCAGGCGTCGCAGATCTGGCTGTACGACCGCGACGCCGGCGAGTACCTCGAGCTCCTCCGCGACGACCTCGGCTACCGATCGCCGCGCTGGAGGCCCGACGGGCGCGGGTTCTACTACGTCGGCCGCCAGTCCGGATCGTTCGAGCTCTGGGAGCACGACCTCGACTCGGGGGCCCGCCGCCGGCTGACCACGCACGGGGACGACACCGTCTTCACCCCCGCCGTCTCGCGCGACGGGACGACGATCGTCTACCGGCACCTCTTCGACCTCTGGCTCCTCCGGCCGGGCTCCGGCGCGCCGCCGCGCCGGCTCGAGCTCCGGAACGCGGGCGAGCCGGTGTTCGACCCGATCCACCGGGAGACGCTGACGCGGGCCGACGAGGCGACGTTCACCGACGACGGCCTCGAGATCTGCTTCCGGTCCGGCGGCGACCTCTGGGTGATGGACACCGAGCTCCGCGAGCCGGTCCGGCTGACCGACGCCGCGGGGACCGAGGGCGACCCGGTCTTCACCGAGGACGGCAAGGCGATCCTCTTCACCGGCGACCTCGACGGCGAGGTCGACGTCTGGCGCGCCGAGCGGAAGGACCCCGAGGCGTACTGGTGGAGGAACTCCGCGTTCGAGCTGAAGAAGCTGACCGACGACGCGGCGGGCGAGCGCGCGCTCCGCCGCGGACCGGACGGCCGCTTCTTCAGCGCGAACGCGGAGTTCCTCCACCAGTACGCCACGGGGTCCTTCCGCGCGGCGCGCCAGACGTCG
>JBICIB010000584.1:0-5016 GCA_043101415.1 Planctomycetota bacterium JB042
CCACGGTCACCTTCGTCGCGGAGAAGGTCGGGTTCGCGAGAGGCGCGGGACCGGAGTTCGTGGGAGAAGTCGTGGTCGCGGGACTCGGATTTCCAAGGAGGGAGGAAGCAGGGGAGAGCAAGGGAGAGCAACGAGAGCAAGGGAGAGGGCGCGGACGCGGAGGGGCTGGGGGCTGGGGGCTGGGGAAGAAACGCCCGCGTCGGTCCTCCGCGTCAGCGAATCCAACCGGTCGTCTCCGCATTCCCCCCTTCCCCCGAAGAGGAATCGGGTGAGGAAGTCCGAAGCGGACGAGGCGGAGGCCGAGACGGTGAGGCTTCTCCGAGAGCGACGCCGCAGCGCGACTCGAAACCGAGCGGAGACCACTCCCGACGCATCGCGCGAGGACGTGAGCGGGTCGGAGACACCTCCCCGTCTCGGCCTCCGCCGTGGCGAACGCAAAGACGTCCCCGAACGCGTTCCTCTCTCCTCAGCCTCATCTCCGCTGGCCGTTGCCGCATTTGGGGTTCTCGGCGGGGCGAGACGGCGGTCGCGGGGCCGGTAGGGTCCGGTTCGGCGCGGGCACGGCGCGTGCTGCGGGTCGGGGATCGAAGGTACGGGAGTCCGAACGATGTCGTCGATGCGTGGTGTCCTGGTGCTGGTTCTCGTGGGGGCGGTCGCGGCCGCGGCGTTCTTCCTGACGTCCGGCGGGGACGCGGACGACCCGGTGGCGGTCGGGCGGGCGGAGGCGGCGGAGACCGGGCGCGACGCGGCCGAGGCGCCGGCGCTCGAGCCGGCGGCGGCGGCCCCCGCGCCGGACGGCGCGACGCCGACCCGCACCGCGGCGACGGCCGAGGCGATCGAGGCGGAGGAGGACGCCCCGGCGGCGGCCGCGACCGCGGGCGGGGTCCGGGTCGAGGGGCGGATCGTCGACGAAGGGGGGCGCCCGGTCGCCGGCGCCGAGGTCCGCCTCCGGCCGACGGGCATCGCGGCGTTCCATCACGACGACGAGGTCGAGGAGGCGCTGAAGAGCACGGGCACCCGCCAGGTCACGGGTCTCGACGGCCGGTTCTCGTTCGAGGGGGTGAAGAAGCCGGGCTCCCGCTCGCTCTTCGTGCGCTCGGACGCGTTCGCGGACGCCACGCGCGACCTGCCGGACGCCTCGGGCACGATCGACCTCGGGGACGTCGTCGTCGAACTCGGCGGCGTCCTGACCGGCCACGTCGTCGACGACGCCGGGAACCCGGTCCCCGACGCCGAGGTCCGCGCCTGGACCCGCGAGGCGTCGAAGAGCGTCGACGGTCTGCTGATGCTCGGCGACATCGGCGGCGCGAACGCCCGGGAGACGGTCACCGACGGTTCGGGGTTCTTCCGGATCGAGGGGCTGAAGCCGGGCGAGGTGACGGCGATCGCCTCGGCGGACGGCTACACGCCGCAGTCCCGGAAGGGGATCACGGTGAAGCGCGGCGAGGTGACGGCCGACGTGCGGATCCCGGTCTCGATCGGGCTCGGCATCCGCGGCGTGGTCGTCGACGCGCGAGGCCGCGCGCTCGAGGGAGCCGAGGTCTGGTACTCGGAGACGGTCATCGACCTGTCGGAGGGAGCGATGACCGGTTCGCTGGCGCAGGGGCGGCACGACACGACCGACGGGGACGGACAGTTCCGGCTCGCCGGACTGCGCGAGGGGGCGTACAACCTCACCGCACGGAAGGCCGGCTACCTGCCGAAGGTGGCGACCGCCGTCGAAGCCGGTGCGACCGACGTCCGGATCGCGCTCTCGCCGAGCGGCGTCCTCTGGGGCCACGTCCGCGACGCGCGGAGCGGCGAGCCGGTCTCCGACGTCGAGATCGGGCCGCGGAACCTCCCCGGCCTCGAGCTCGGCGCCTTCTACGTCGCCCCCGACCTCCGCGTCCTTCGGGGCGAGGAGGCCGCGGCGCTGGTCGGCGAGGAGGCGTCCCCCTCGCTCTACGCCGTCGCGGAGCTCCCGTCCGATCGGCTGGAGATCGGCGCCCGGGCGGAGGGGTACGCGCCGTTCCACCGCGGCGGGGTCGACGTCCCGTCCGGCGAGCGGGTCCGGTTCGACATCGACCTCGTCCCCGAGGCGACGATCTCCGGGGTCGTCCTCGACGCGGGGGGGACGCCACGGGAGGGCGCCTCGGTCGCCGTCACCCGTCAGACGACGTCGACGGTCGACCTCGGCGGCGGGATGCGGTTCTCGCGTCGCGTCGCGGTCCGGCGCGACGGCGGCGACGCCGAGATCGTCGAGGGCGGGGTCGACGCCCGCGTCACGGCCGACGCCGACGGGCGGTTCGAGGTGCGCGGCCTCGCGCCGGGCGACTACTCCCTGGTGGCGACGCACCGCGAATGGGCGCCGAGCGAGGCGGTCTCGGTCTCGCTCGGCGAGGACGGCCTCGAGGGGATCGAGATCGGCCTGCGGACCGGCGGGCGGCTCGTCGGGACCACGTACGACGCCGACGGCAACCTCCTCGTCGGAGGGACGGTCCGATTGAACCAGGCGCCGGTCGGAGGCGTCCCGGGCGGCCGGACGATGGTCGGCGGCGGCCCGGACCTGACGGGGACCGGCCTCGACGGAGGAGGCCTCGCCGCGACCAGCGACGAGTCGGGACGGTACGAGCTGACCGGCATCCTCCCGGGGCGCTACTTCGCCGAGCTGAAGGGTCCCGCCAAGGGAGGCCGGCCGGGCGGAATGATCATGCTCTCCGGGTTCGGCGACGGGCCGAAGGGGACTCCGGTCACGATCGAGGAGGGGGAGACGGCGACGCTCGATCTCGCCCTGCCGCCGACCGGCTCGGTGCGGGGCCGCGTCAGCGAGGCCGGCCGTCCGCTCGCGAACGTCCCGGTCTCCCTGGCGAAGTCCGGCGCGATGATCCCCGGATTCGGGGGGCCGTCGACCCGGACCGACGACGACGGGCGGTTCCTCCTCGCGGACGTCGAGCCCGGGGAGTACGAGATGACCGTCTCGCCGAAGGGCGCGGCGCGGCCGGTCGAGCGTTCGATCGAGATCGAGGCCCGTCGCGTGGCGGAGGAGAACGTCGACCTCCCGACCGGCGTGATCGTCGGACGCGTCACCGACGTCGACACCGGGGACGGACTGCCGGAGGTCGTGATCGAGGTGACCCCGGCCGACCGCGACGAGGTCGAGGCGGAGCGGACGACGACGCGCGCCGCGTTCGTCGCCGTCCGCTCGGTCTCGGGCGGCGGCGGCGGCGGAGTCCAGAGCTTCACGTTCGGCAACGAGGACCAGACCGTCCGGACCGACGAGGACGGCTTCTACGAGGTCCGGTTCCTCGAGCCGGGCGACTACCGGGTCGAGATCCGAGAGGGCGGCGTCGAGCCGCAGTCGAAGGACCGCGTTCGCGTCCACCCGTCCGGCCGGACCGAGGGCGTCGACTTCGACGCGACCCGGGGCGCGACGCTGATCGTCCGGGCGCGCACCCGGAGCGACGAGCCGATCCAGTTCCTCCGCGCCACGCTGACGAACGACGTGACCGGGGACCAGGAATCGCAGATGGAGTTCGGCGCGCCGAAGGTGACCTTCGAGGGCTTGGCCCCCGGCACCTACACGATCGAACTGACCGCCGGCGACGAGTCGGGCGAGCGCGCCGTGACGATCTCGTCCGGCGAGGAGAAAGAGGTCACGGTCGACTTGGAGTAGGAACGCGTTCGGGAACGTCTTCGCGTTCGCCACGGCGGAGGCCGAGACGGGGAGGTTCGACGTCGTCGTCGGCCTTCCGCGTCAGCGGCCTCTCCTTCCTCTCGTTCCTCTCCTTCCTTCCCCTCCCCCCCGCCGCCGCCTCAATCAGCTCTCGTATCACGCGTTACGCGCCCGGGCCTCCCGCCCCCGGTCCCCCGCCCCCGCTCCCCGGCCCCCTCCGCCGCGCCCCCCTTCCTTCTTCCGTCTCCCCTTGCGCTCCCGTTCCGGGTATCCTTCGAGCACTGCCGATCCGGAGGGGGAGCCGGAACTGGAGCCCGTTTCGTGAACAAGACGAGATTCGTCCTCACCCTGTGGGCGGGGGTGGGATCCGTGGCGGCTGCCGGCGCTGCGAATCCACCGAACGTCCTGATCGTGGTCGCCGACGACCTGAGCGCCTATGACGTCGCGCGGTACGGCGTGTCGTCCGACCCCGTGCACATGCCGGTCCTCGACCGGCTGGCGGATCGGGGCGTGACCTTCACCAACGCGTGGTCGAACCCGGTCTGCTCGCCGACGCGGGCGTGCATCCAGACCGGACGCCATGCGTTCCGGACGGGGGTCGGGTTCCTCGTCCTGCCGAACACGAAGGCGCTCGACCCGAGCGAGTGGATCCTCCCCGAGCTGCTCGGGCAGGCGACGCCGCAGTCGTACCGGAGCGGCGCGTTCGGGAAGTGGCACCTCGGGAACCAGACCGTCGGCGGCTTCTCGGCGCCGAACCGCGCGGGGTACGACGTGTTCGCGGGGAACATGACGAGCCTCGTCGACAACCAGGAGACGTACTCCGCCTGGATGAAGGTGACGAACGGCTCGCCGAAGCCGGCGCAGAAGTACAACACGACGGACATCGTCGACGACGCGATCCGCTGGCTCTCGTCCGCGCCCGAGCCGTGGTTCTGCTACGTGGCGTTCAACGCCCCCCACGTGCCGCTGCACGCGCCGCCGGCCCACCTCCACTCCGTCGACCTGACGACCGCGCCGCCGCCGGCGTTCGCCCCGCGGCCGTACTTCAAGGCGATGGTCGAGGCGATGGACACGGAGATGGGGCGCCTCGTCGCCTCGCTCGGCGATCGCGTCGACCACACGAACATCGTCTTCATCGGCGACAACGGCTCCCCGAAGGAGGCGGTGGTCCCGCCGGTCCTCCCGCACCAGGCGAAGATCAGCTTCTACGAGGCGGGGATTCGCGTGCCGCTCGTGGTCGCCGGTCCGGCGGTCCGCGTGAAGGGGAGCGCCAGCGACGCCCTGGTGCACGCGGTCGACGTCTTCCCGACCGTGGCGGAGATGGCGGGCGTCGACCCGGCCGCCGTCCTCCCCCCCGGGACGAA
>JBICIB010000585.1:0-10186 GCA_043101415.1 Planctomycetota bacterium JB042
GTCGTGATCCTCTGCGACACCGGCCGGTCGTACCTCTCGAAGTGCTTCAACGACGCCTGGATGGAGGAGAACCAGTTCCTGGAGGAGACGATCCACCAGACCGCGTTCGAGATCCTGATGGCGAAGCAGGAGTCGGCCGAGGGGTTCATCACCGTCTCGCCGGACGCGACCGCGCACGAGGCGCTGACCCTGATGCGGCAGCACGAGATCTCCCAGATCCCCGTGCTCGAGGATCGGCGGAGCGTCGGCCTGGTCGAGGAGAACATGGCGATCGACCTCCTGATCCAGAAGGCCGACCTCGAGAAGACGCCGGTCCGGAACGTGATGGGCCCGCCCCTCCCCGAGGTCGACCTGTACGCGGACCTCGAGCAGATCTCGGCCGCGCTGACGCAGGGCGCCCCGGCGGTGCTCGTGCGGATGGGCGAATGGAGCTACGCCATCATCACGAAGTTCGACCTGCTCCACGCGAGGCGGTGACCACGATGGGCGGAGAAGAGAAGAATTTCGCGACGCGGGCGGTGCACGCCGGCCAGGAGCCCGACCCGGTCTACGGCTCGGTGATGACGCCGGTCTACCTGACGTCGACCTACGCGCAGGAGGCGCCCGCCCGGCCGAGGGTCGACGGGCACGACTACACCCGCGCCAAGAACCCGACCCGGACGGCGCTCGAGCGGAACCTCGCCGCCCTCGAGAGCGGACGCCACGGCCACGTCTTCTCGAGCGGCCTCGCCGCGACCAGCACGATCCTCCAGCTCCTGAAGGCCGGAGACCACGTCGTCGCCGGCGACGACCTGTACGGCGGCACGCGGCGCCTGTTCGAGCGCGTCTACCGTCCGCTCGGCCTCGAGTTCACGTACGTCGACGCCTCCGACGCCGCGAACGTCGCCGCCGCCATGACCGACGCGACGCGCGTCGTCTGGGTCGAGACGCCGACGAACCCGTTGCTGCGCGTCGTCGACCTCGACGCCGTCGTCGCCGCGGCGCGCGCGCGGAGCGACGTCCTCGTCTGCTGCGACAACACGTTCGCCACGCCGTACCTCCAGTCCCCGCTGGCGCACGGCGTCGACGTCGTCTGCCACTCCATGACCAAGTACATCGGCGGCCACTCGGACCTCCTCGGCGGCGCGCTGGTGGTGAACGACGACGCGCTCTCCGAGCGGATCGAGTTCCTCCAGCTCGCGGTCGGCGCGCTCCCCGGCCCGCTCGACTGCTTCCTCGCGCTCCGGGGCACGAAGACGCTCCACCTCCGGGTCGAGCGCCACTGCGAGAACGCGAAGCGGGTCGTCGACCTCCTCGCCGCGCATCCCCGCGTGAGGACGATCCACTACCCGGGCCTCGCCGAGCACCCGAACCACGCCGTCGCCGCCCGCCAGATGCGCGACTTCGGCGGGATGGTCTCGTTCGTCCTCGACGCCGACGTGGAGGAGGCGAAGGCGGTCTGCACCCGGACCGAGGTGTTCACGCTGGCGGAGAGCCTCGGCGGGGTCGAGTCCCTGATCGAGCACCCGCCGTCGATGACCCACGCGTCGATCCCCGAGGAGGAGCGGCGGAAGATCGGGATCGACGACGGACTCATCCGGCTCTCGGTCGGGGTCGAGGACGTCGACGACCTCCTCGCCGACCTCGAACGGGCCCTCCCGTCCTGACCGCCCCCTCCGGCCCGACGAGGAGCCGCGCGCCCATGGTCGCACTTTCGATCGTCGTCCCCGCGTACAACGAGACCGGCGGGATCCGCCCGACCCTCGAGCAGCTCGCCGAGGCGGTCTCCGGGGTCGACTGCGAGATCCTGGTCGTCGACGACGGTTCGGACGACGACACGGCGGCGCAGGCGGAGTCGTGCGCGGGCGTGCGGGTCCTGCGGCACGACGTGAACCGCGGGTACGGCGCCGCGCTGAAGACCGGCATCCGGAACGCGCGCGCCGACGTGATCTGCATCACCGACGCCGACGGCACCTATCCGAACGACCGGATCCCCGAGCTGCTCGGCCTCATGGACCGGTACGACATGGTCGTCGGCGCCCGCACCGGAGCGAACGTCGCGATCCCGCTCGTCCGACGCCCGGCGAAGTGGGTGCTGAACCAGCTCGCGAACCTCCTCGCGGGGACCCGGATCCCCGACCTGAACTCCGGGCTCCGGCTCTTCCGGAAGGGGATCGCCGAGAAGTACATGAGGTTCCTGCCGTCGGGGTTCTCGTTCACCACGACCATCACGATGGCGATGCTGAACGACGACTACCTCGTGAAGTACGTCCCGATCGACTACTACCACCGCGAGGGGCGCTCGAAGATCCGTCCGATCCGGGACACGACGAACTTCGTCCTGCTGATCCTGCGGGTGACGATGTACTTCAAGCCGCTGAAGATCTTCCTCCCCGTGACGCTCCTCCTCCTCCTCGCCTCCGCGATCGCGATCGCCTCGGACTTCGGGAGCGCGACGGGACTGTCGGACAAGTCGGTCATCCTGAGCCTCGCGACCGGGATGGTCTTCCTGGTCGGCCTGCTCGCCGACGCCGTCGCCAACCGCTGACCACGGACCGCGGACCGCCCGAGACGCGAAACCGCCCGACCGGCCGGAGGCGGGTCGGGCGGTCGAGGACGGGATCGGAACCGCGTCAGCTCCCGAACGGACCGGGGGTCGGCCCGGGGCCGTCGTCGCCGCTCGACGGCGGCGCGGCGGGAGGGGTCTCCGAGCTGGACGGCGTCGCCGCGTCGGCGTCTCCCTCCCCGTCGGCCGGCCCCTGCTCGCCGACCTTCTCGCGCATCACCCGCCCCACCTTGAACTTGACGACCTTCTTGGGCGGGACGTGCACCTTCTCGAGCGTCCGCGGGTTCTGCGCGCGGCGCGCCTTGCGGAACTTCACCTCGAACACGCCGAAGTCCCGGAACTCCAGACGGTTCCCGGTCGCGAGTTCGTTGATGATCTCATCCAGGAAGAGCTGGATGATCTCCTTGGTGACCACCTTCGTCTGACCCGTGCGGTCGGCGATACGATTCACGAGTTCCTTCTTCGTGATCGTGGTCATCCAACCCTCCTTTGCGGCTGCGAATCCCCTGGTCGGAGACCTTACCTTCCAGGCCGATATCGGCAGGAGGCTAATCAGAATTAACACCCTGTCAAGAAAGAACATGCGCCCATGAGGCGGGTCCATCTTCGAGATTCGGCCCGCCGAGGGCCCAGGACCGCCCGGATCGGCCGTTTCGACGGAAGCCGGGACGGGCGAGGGTCTTAGCCCGAGTCGCGCGATTTCGGCCGCCAGAGCGCCGAGTCGAGAACGAAAGTGGCCGGTCCGCGGTTCACCAGATGGACGTCCATCGACGCTCCGAACTCCCCCTCCTCGACCGTAACTCCCTTCTCCTCCAGCGCCCGCACGAACGCGCGAAGGCGTGGGACCGCTCCCTCGGGCCGCTCGGCGCCGTCGAACCCTGGCCGGCGCCCCCGGCGGACGTCGGCGCAGAGCGTGAACTGGGAGACGACGAGCGCCCCGAGGCCGAGGTCGACCGCGCTCCGGTTCATCCTTCCCTGCTCGTCCTCGAAGATCCGGAACCCCGCCACGCGATCCGCGAGGACGCGCGCGTCCTCGTCGTCGTCCCCCTTCCGGACGCCGAGCAGCACGAGGAGCCCCTCGCCGACCCGTCCGACCGTCCGTCCGCCGACCTCCACCCGCGCCTCGGAGACGCGCTGCACCACCGCGATCATCCGTCCACCTCTCGTCCGGCCGCTCGGCCCTCGTGCGCCAGCCGCCGTTCGAGCTCCTCGAGGCGGAGCGGCGCGTAGATCAGGCGGTCCGCGATCGACATCGCCGGACCGTCGGGAGACGGCTCGATCTCCAGGAAGCGCCGAAAGCACTCTCGAGCCTCGGCGTATCGCCCGAGCCGATCCTGGTACAGCATGCCGAGATTGAACAGCGCCGACGGGGCGCGGCTCCAGACGGAGAGGTAGAGCTCCTCCGCCTCCTCGTACCGCCCCCGCTCCTCGAGGCAGACCGCGAGGCCGACCGTCGCCTCGGTATGGTCCGGTTCCCGACGGAGGAGCTGCCGGTAGAGGTCCTCCGCCTCCGACGGCCGGAACAGCTCCCGGTGAACGATGGTGGCGTAGTCGTAGAGGGCGTCGACGTCCTCGGGACGTCGCTCGAGGTACGCGCGGTAGTCGTCCGCCGACCCCTCGAAGTCCGCGAGGCGGTCGCGGACCTGCGCGCGGCGGAGGAGCGCCTCCTCGAACCCGTCGTCCGCGTCGATCGCCGCGGTCAGCCGCTTCTCCGCGACCTCGAGGTCCCCCCGGCGCGCCGCCAGCACTCCGAGCCCGTACTCCGCCCACGCGTGATCCGGGTCGAGCTCGAGCGCCTCCTGGAGCGCGGACTCGGCCTGGCCGTCGTCCGGCTCGAGGCGGGCCAGCAGGACGAGCGCGTCCGCGCCGCCGCCGGCCTCGACCGATCGGCGGGCCCGCTCGAGCGCCTCCCCCTCGCGGCCGAGCCCGATCATCGCCTCCTGCCAGAGCCTCCGCTCGCGGAGTCGCTCCTCCCCCTCCCCGAACGCCGCCTCGAGCAGGCTCCGCGCCGCCTCGGCGTCGCCCGCCTCCAACAGGTCTCGCGCCCGCTCCAACCGCTCGCGGCGCGCCCCGGCCGGGCTCGGGTCGGTCGGGAGCGTCGAATCGCCGATCGAGCACGCCCCGACCAGCAGGAGCGGGACGAGCGCGGACGGCCCGGCCCGGTTCACCGGGCCCAGGAGGAGGCGGGCCGCGCCCGACCGTCGCGGCCGAACGCCTTCACCTCGTCGTTCCGGATCACGATCCGGTCGGAGGTGAGGTCGACCCCCCCGCCCTTGAGCGAGGCGATCCCCTCCGCGACGACGAGGAGGACCGGCCCGTCGAGGGACTCCCCGCGGAGGGGCACGTCGCTGAAGACGACCACGATCCGTTCGCGCGCCCGGACCCGCATGTTCCGGAACGCCACCGAGACGGGCTGCCCCCGGAGGCGGTCGTCCTGGCTGGTGAGGACGATCCGGGTCGGCGTGATCTGCTTGGTGTGCAGATGCTCGTTCACGATCGGCGCCACGTCCTTCCGATAGGCGGTGACGGCCTGGATCGTGACCCGATCGGCGACGAGGTCGGTGTCCGCCTGGATGAACCGCTCGTACCGGATCGCATCCTCCGGCAGGACGACCACCGGACCGGAGTCGATCTCCTGCACGCAGGAGGTGGGCGCGAGCTGGGCGCCGAGGAGAAGGAAGACGGACGCTTTCGCTGCGATGCGCAACACGGTGCCCCTGTCGCCGACGAGTGGATTCGATCGCGTCTCGCCGGGATTCACGGGACGCCCGGCGAGCGATCCGGATTCTGTCGGCGTGCCCCGCCCGTGTCGATCCGGTTTTCCTTTGAAGTCGTGTCCCGTCGTCCATATCTTCCCACGACTCAAGGGGTTGGACACCCGCTCCGACGTCGGCGACGGATGGGAGGCAGCGTTGGTCACGAGGTCGTGCGTCCTGGCGTTCCGAGCTTGTCTCGCCGCCTTGCTCCTCGCCCTGTCGACGGCCTGCTCGTCGATCGAGGACGACCTCGACGCGTCGCCGTTCCTTCGCCGACAGCACCACCCCGGCCCGGAGTACACGGACACCGACGTCGTCGGGCCGTTCGGCACCCACGTCTCGACCGAGGACCGGACCCGGTTCGGCGTCCGCCCGCTCTTCGTGACCGAGGACCGGCCGTGGACGGAGGGGGACGGCCGCGAGCGCGTCACGTCGTTCCTCGCGCCGTGGGGGAAGTACCACTCGAACCCGCGGACGACCCAGTTCCGGTTCTTCCCGCTGGTCTGGTACACGAAGGAGCGGACCGGCGACGGCGGGCTCGACAAGGACTTCCTCCTCTTCCCGCTGGTGATGTTCGGGCAGACCCGGCCGCCGAAGAACGCGCTCGCCGTCGGGGAGCGGCCGGACACCTACCTCGCCCTCTTCCCTCTGATCGGTCGGGTGAACTCGTTCGTCGGCTGGGACCGGTGGGAGTTCCTCGGCTGGCCGCTCCTCCAGCGCCTGACGAAGCGGGTGTTCGACGACGAGGAGACCTTCCACTCGATCGCCCTCCTGTTCGGGTGGACGACGGGCTGGCCGCGCGGCGGTTCGTGGCACGTCCTGCCGCTCTTCTACAAGAGCCAGTGGGTCTACCCGCCGTACCGCGCCCCGAAGTACCCCGAGGGCGCCGACCCGTCGCAGCCCCTGCCGCGGTACGACAAGCGGAGCTACCTCTGGCCGTTCGTCCACCACCAGCGGCTGAACCTCGACGCCGGCCCCGGCAAGGAGGCCGAGCTGTTCGCGGTCTTCCCGTTCTTCAAGCACGAGAAGGGGTACGACCACGACTTCTGGACGATCCTCTGGCCGTTCTTCCGCTACAACCGCGAGTATCCGCGGATGCGGGAGTCGAACCTCGCCAAGGACGAGATCGAACCGGGCTCGGTCGACCCGAAGGCCGAGGAGCACACGAACGTCCTGATCGACGTCCTCACCCAGCTCGTCTTCCGCTACGAGAAGACGCTCGACTACGTCCGGCACCGCTTCCTCTGGATCGTCTACGCCGACTACAAGAGCCTCCCGGAGGACGTGCTGGCGCGCGACTCGAAGGACCGGATCGAGTCGGTGGCGTTCCTCCAGCCGATCGGCTTCTGGAAGCGGATGGTCGAGAAGCGCGACTCGACGGGCGGGTACCGCGACGACTCGATCTTCCTCCTCGCGCCGATCTTCCAGACGCACAAGCGGTCGTACCTCGAGCCGGACGGAGCGCGGGACGGCCGGACCGACCGGTTCACCCGGCTCTGGCCCCTCTTCTCGTACGAGCGGAACGCGGACGGCTCGCGCGACGTGCACGCGCTGGCGATCCTGCCGCTGCGGGTCGAGAAGTTCACGCAGGACTTCCTCGACTCCTGGGGGGTGTTCTTCAACCTGTACCGCTACGAGCGCGCGCCCGACGCGGCCGGCGGCTACACTCGCCACACCGCCCTGATGAACCTGGTGAAGGTGTACGAGGACGAGCGTGAGTCGAGCCTCAGCATCCCGCTCCTCTTCACGTCGCGGACCGTCGAGGAGCGCGGCGTGACCAAGTGGTCGCGGCGGTTCCTGATGGGCATGTTCGGTTGGGAGGGCGAGGAGGCGCCGGGCGGCGCGTCCACGCGACGACTCCGGCTCTTCTTCCTGCCGGTGGAGCTCTAGATGACGGGACCAGTGACCGACCCGGGGGGCGTGACGACGTGGACCTGATCCGCTTCACCGGCCACTTCCTGCGCCAGTCCGTGCGGGGCTCGGGCTACACCGTGCGGCTCTTCCTCAGCACGCTCGCGCGCTTCCCGCGCGCGGTGTTCCGGCTGCGCGCGCTGCTCGACCAGATGTACGTCTGCGGGATCAAGCCGCTCCCCGTGGTCGTGGTCGTCTCGATCTTCACCGGCATCATCCTCGCCTACCAGACGGGGCTGGAGCTCGATCGGTTCGGGCAGCGCGAGAAGATCGCCGACATCATCGGCATCGTGCTCTGCCGCGAGATGGGCCCGTTCATCGTCGGGATCATCCTGACCGCGAGCGTCGGCGCCGCGATGGCCGCCGAGCTCGGCACGATGAAGGTCTCCGAGGAGCTCGACGCGATCGAGTGCATGTCGATCGACCCGCTCGACTTCCTGGTGATGCCGCGGATCCTCGCGCTCGGGCTGATGTGTCCGGTCCTGACGTTCCTCGGAGACATCGTCGGGATCATCGGCGGCGGCTTCATCAGCGAGCAACAGCTCCAGATCCCGTGGACCCTCTACGTCCGACAGGTGATCGAATCGCTCACCACGCCCGCCGAGTCGACCGGCCTGCCGAAGGACCTCTGGTGCGGCCTCCTGAAGGCGCTCGTGTTCGGGCTGACCATCGCGACGATCGGCTGCTCGACCGGGCTCCGGGCGACCGGCGGGGCGCTCGGGGTCGGCCGCGCGACGCGCGGCGCGGTCGTCATCTCGTTCACGCTGATCATCATCTTCGGCTACTACCTGACCTGGTTCTTCTACCCGTGATCCGCATCGAGAAGATCTCCAAGGCGTTCGGGCCGAAGCGCGTGCTCATCGACCTCGAGCTCCAGGTCGCCGAGGGCGAGACGTTCGTGATCATGGGCGCCTCGGGCATCGGCAAGAGCGTGACCCTGAAGCACGTCGTCGGCCTCCTCCGACCCGACTCGGGGCGCGTGACCGTCGACGGCGAATCGGTCTCCGACGCGTACGGCGCGAAGCTCCGGAAGATCCGCAGCGGCATCGGCTACCTGTTCCAGGGGAGCGCGCTGCTCAACTGGATGACCGTCGGCGAGAACGTCGCGCTGCCGCTGAAGGAGGACCCCCGCCAGAAGCGGAAGCGCGCCGAGATCGACCGGATCGTGCTCGAGAAGCTCTCGCTCGTGAACATGGCGAGCGAGCGCGACAAGCTGCCGAGCGAGATCTCCGGCGGCATGCGGAAGCGCGCGGCACTCGCGCGCGTCCTCGCCGTCAACCCGCAGGTCATCCTGTACGACGAGCCGACCGCCGGCCTCGACCCGCGGATGGGCGCGACCATCGGAAACCTGATCTCGAGCGTGCAGAAGCGGTTCGGCACCACCGCGATCGTGGTGACCCACGACCTGCCGCTCGCCTACGCGGTCGGCGACCGCATCGGGATGATGCACCTCGGACGCCTCCTCGAGGTCGGCACCCCCGACGAGATCCGCCGCTCGAACAACCCGATCGTCCGCGACTTCATCGACGGACGGCCGATCCTGTCCGTCGACGAAGAGACGAAGCTCGGCATGCGCTTGCCGTAGTGCGGAGAAAGACAAGACATGGCACGATCCAACAGCGCCCGCGACCTGATCCTCGGCCTGCTCTTCTTCGGCGGCCTCGTCGGACTCGCGTACGTCACGACCCAGCTCCGGAACCTCCCGGGCGTCGGGACGCGGCAGTACGTGAACGTCCTGTGCGAGGACGTCAACGGCGTCCGGCGCGAGGACTCGGTGCTGATCCACGGCACCCGGTACGGCCGCGTCTACGCGGTCCGGCCGATCTCGAACGAGAGCTGGTCCGCGGCCGGCCGGGACCTCGGCGCGGAGGGGCTCGCGTCGGCCGGCTTCCGCCCGAACGTCCTGATGGTGCTCGAACTCGAGTTCCCGATCGCGCTCCGCGAGGGGTATCACATCGCGTCCGCCGACGCGAACCTCCTCGGCGGGAAGGTCGTCGAGGTGATCCCCGGCCCGCCGGGCGCGGCGGAGATCGACATGGGGTCGTCCGAGGCGAACCTCGACGTCACCTCGGCGGCCGACCTGGGGAAGGTCCGGCTCGTGGCGTATCCCCGCCCCCACCCGCTCACCGCCATCGGCGAGATGGTCGACGAGAACCGCGACGGCGTGAACGAACTGATCGAGAACCTCCGCTCCGCCTCCGCCACGCTCGTCGACGGCGAGGACCAGGGCCTGCTCGGCTACCTCCTGACGAACGCCGACGCCAAGCGGCAGGGCGAGAACGTCCTCGCGGCGCTCGACGACCTCGCCACGAAGTCCGGTCAGCCGGGGAGCCTCGTCCACGACCTCTTCAACGACACCGAGTTCCGCCAGGACCTGAACGCCGCCGCCGACGGCGCGCGCACCTTCATCGACGGCGCGAACGACCCGGCCAGCCTCCTCGGCTCGCTCGTCGCCAAGGACTCCGAGCTCCGCCGCGACCTCGACCGGATCGTCGACGACGTCGACCAGATCACGAACGACGTGCGCGAGTACACCGGGAAGATGAACCGGCCCGACAGCCTCCTCGGCAAGCTCGTCGACGAGGGCCCGAACTCGCTCGGCCGGCGGGCGGACAACGTGTTCGGGAAGATCTCCGGCTACGTCGACGACGCGCTCGCCAACCAGGACTCGCTGGTCTACACGATCGCGTACGGCGACACCGGCTCGAAGCTCGACTCGGCCCTGACCAAGGTCGACACCGAGCTCGGGCGGTTCTCCGAGGTGATCATGGACCCGATCGCGGACGGCCGCGGCGCCCTCGGGTACATCATCAACGACCCCGAGTCCCGCGCGAAGCTCGACCGCCTGATCTCCGCCACCCTCGGCATCATCGAGGACGCCCGCGAGGCCGCCCCGGTCACGTCCCTCGGGAGCTTCATCTTCGGCGGGTTCTAGCGCTGCGCGGCTTGGAACGCGTTCGGGGACGGCTTCGCG
>JBICIB010000586.1:0-2783 GCA_043101415.1 Planctomycetota bacterium JB042
CACCTCGCCGATCACGCACGTCGCGGCGCCGCGCCGGCCGACCGGCCCCTCGCGGAACGCGTACTGCGTCGCGCCCGCCTCCCCCGGCAGGACGTCGATGTCCGGGAGGTTCGGCGAGCAGAACTCCCGCACGAGCGGCGGTCCCTTCTGCGGGTCGGCGACCGACGCGTCGGGGTCGAGCGGACGCCAGTCGAAGCCGGTGTGGACCGTCCCCTCGTCGTCGACGGAGTACGCGGCCGTGATCCGCCACGGCGCCTTCGGCCGGATCCGGCGGAGGTCGACGAAGCCGTTCAGGACGACGGCGTCGAGCCGGCTCGGGTCGGCGGACGGTGCCACCACCACGGTCTTGAGCTGCAGCCGGGCCTGTACGCCCCAGAGGTAGCTGTTCGCGCGGTACGCCGCCTTCCGGTGGTCGAGCTGCGCAGTCCGGTTCTCGGTCGAGACCTGGCCGGCGAGCATCATGTCGAGCGAGCGCCGGTCGCCCGCGTGCTCGCGCGCCAGCTCGTCGAACGCCCGGTACCCCGCGCGGACGCGCGCCACGATCGGCGCCGGCGCGCCCTGCTCTTCCGCCGCGGCGCAGAACCGCCGCATCGCCTGCGCGCCGGGGACGTACAGGCCGGCCTCGAACGGGTCGCTCCGCTCGAGCAGGTTCGTCACCTTCCAGGCGAGCTTCGTGTCGACCTGGAGCGCGCGGCCGAGCTCGGTCGGGCCGCTCGCGGGCGGGACCGGCAGCGCGTCGACGAGGTCGGCGAGCGCCTGCTTCAACGCGGCGATCACCGCGCGAGCGTGCTCCTCGAACGTCGATCCGGCGGCGGCGGTCGATCCGGCCATGGACGAACTCTCCACTCGACGACTGACGCCCCGATCTCACCACATCATTTCCAGAAATGGCGCCAGAATCGAGACCGACCGCGGAATCATGCGATCGGAGGCGGAGTTCTCCGGACGGATCCTTTTTCCGGGCAAGAGGTTGCGAGCAACGAACCGATAGACTCCCAGAGAGCGATGAAGCCCGAGCCGCCGCCCGACGCCCGGTCCCGCGTCCCCGTCCGGAAGCGGATCGTGCTGATCAACGCCGCCGCCTCCGTCGGCGGTCAGGTCGCGAACGTGGTCCTCCTCGTCTGGCTGCAGCGCTACCTCCTGCGGAACGTGGCGGTCGAGGAGTACGCGCTCTACCCGGTCGTCCTCGCGCCGATGCTCCTCCTGCCGCTGGTGACCAGCACGCTGACGGGCGCCGTCGGCCGGTTCGCGGTCGAGCGGCTCAGCCGGGGCGACCCCCGCGGCGTGACCGAGGTCGTCTCGACCGCGCTGCCGCTCTCCCTCCTCCTCGCCGCGGCGGCCGCGACGCTCGGGAGCGTCGTGATCGCCGGGGCCGGGCCGCTGCTCGGCGTCGGCCCGGAGCACCTCCCGGACGCGCGGCGGATGCTCGGGCTGCTCCTCGCCCTCGCGGTGCTCCGGATCGCGCTCTCCCCGCTGACGGTCGGCCCGTTCGTGACCCAGCGGTTCCTCCTCGACTCCCTCCTCACGCTCGGCACGCAGCTGGCGCGCCTCGCCCTCGTCTTCTCCCTCCTCGTGCTCGTCGAGGCGCGGGTCCTCTGGGTCGTGGTCGGCACGGTCGCCGCCGAGGCGGCCGGGCTCGCGGCGTCGCTCGTGGTCTCGCGCCGCCTGGTGCCGGAGCTCCGCTTCCGGCGGGCGCTCGTCCGGCGCGAGGGCGCGCCGCGGCTCGCCGCGTTCGGCGGCTGGTCGATGGCGCGCGGCGCGTCGATGGCGGTCCGGCGCGCGGCGGTCCCGGTGCTGCTGAATCGCCTCGGGACGGCGCTCGACGTCGCCTGCTTCCACCTCGGTTCGCTGGTGATGGTGCAGCTGCAGATGCTCGTCGCGCTCGCCGTCCAGCCGCTCGGCCCGCCGATGGTCGCGCTGCACGCGCGCTCCGACCGCACGCGGCTCCGCGCGCTCTACCTCCGCGGGAGCCGGTACGGGTTCTGGGTGGCGTTCCTGTTCGCGACGCCGCTGGTCGTCCTCCGCGAGGAGCTGGTCGTCCTGTACGTCGGGCCGGAGTTCGCGGACGCGGCGACGGCGATGGCGCTCCTGGTGATGCACCTCCCGCTCCGGCTCGGGAACGTCCTCCTGATGCCGCTCGCGCCGGCGACCGACAACCTCCGCCCGATGGCGATCGCCTCGTGCGTCCTGCACGGCTCGGCGGTCGTCGCGATGGCCGCGGCGGCGGCGCTCGGCGGCGGCGCGATCGGCGCGGCCGCCGCCTCGCTCGCCGTCTCCGCGATCGGCCAGCCCCTGCTGATGTGGCCGCTCGCGCGGCGGATCGTCGACCTTCCGCTCGGGGAGTGGGTCCGCCGCGCCCTCGTCCCCTCGGTCGGTCCGACGCTCCTCGGCCTCGCGGCGTGGGCGGCGCTCCGCGAGGCGATCGCCCCGTCGTCGTGGCTCGAGGTCGGGCTCGTCCTGGCCGGCGGCGCGGCGGTCTACGTCGGGACGCTGCTCGTGGTCGGGCTGACCGAGCCGGACCGCGCCGACCTCCGCGCGGCGGCGCGGGCGCTCCTGCGGCGCGACGGCTGAGCGGCGCTCAGGCCGGCGGGTTCGCGAGGCGCCGGTCGAGCACCGAGTGGACGAGCGTGCCGGCGCGGCGGAGGAGGACGCGGGCGAGCGACGGCTCGGACGCCCCGCCGGCCGGACGCTCCGCCTCGACCTCCCGTCGATCGAGCACCGCGTCGGGCCGTCCGAGCCGGCGCTCGCCCGCGTCCACCTCCGCCGCGCCGGCACGCTCGTCC
>JBICIB010000587.1:0-6707 GCA_043101415.1 Planctomycetota bacterium JB042
TGACGTAGATCGGCGCCTGGTAGCGCCGCGCGAGCTCCTCCGCGAGGTCGTTCGACCCCGACTCTCCCTCCCGGAAGTTCCGCATCGCCTCCTCGAGGCGCAGGATCTCCTCCGCCGAGAGCGTCCCGCGCAGCGTCTCCCGCTCGGCCGCCGCGGAGTCCCGGCCGCGCCCGGCGTCGTACTGGTCGTACGAGCTGAGCCGCCCTCCGCCGTAGCCGAGCGAGCCCCCGCCGTACCCCCCGCCGTACCCGCCGCCGAGCCGGCCCCCGAACCCGCCGCCGAGCCCTCCGAGGGCGCCCCCGAGGGCGCCTCCGAGCGAGCCCGCGCCGAGCGTCGAACCGTAGCCGAGGCCCACGCCCTGTCCGAATCCCTGGGTCCGCCCGTCGAGCAGGTCGAAGCGGCGGAGGCGGTCGGAGAGGTCGATGAAGACGTCGTCCTGGGTCTCGCTGATCCGGAGTTCGACCCGCTCGCCGAACAGGTCGCGGATCGCGTGGCCGACGTCGAACACGTTCGGGTAGCGCAGCGTGAAGGCGCGCGTCTCCTCCTGCTGGATGTCGGTGAGGTCCCGCTTGTACTCGTCGACCGTGCTCACGCTCACGACGCCGGTCGCCGGGTCCTCGCGGAACCAGAGCTGGTACGCGTCGCACAAGGTCCGGATGGCGTCGGTGACGGTGATGTCCTGGACGTACAGCTCGACCGAGACCGAGGCCGCGCCCGACGACGCCACCACGTTCCGTCCCACCTGGTCCGCGATCAGTCGGCAGGCGCTCGCGAGCGGGACGCCGCGCAGGTCGATCCGCGCCAGGCGGTCCGGGGCGGACGGAGCGCGGGTCGGCGGTCCGAGGTCGACGCGGGTCCGCGTGCCGATCCCGCCGTGCTCGATCGTCACCGATCGGTCGGTCAGCTCCGCGACGGTGAGGACCGCGCCGCCGGGGGCCCGCCACTCCTTCCCGGCGAAGAGCTGGACGAGCTCCCCGCCCGCCTGAACCAGCACCTGCGGCGGGCCGTCGGCGGCCGCGACGACGCCCTTGACGGCGATCTCCGGCGTCGCGGGGAGCGCCGACGACCCGCGCCCCTGGAGCGCGGCGCGCACCGCGGCGTCGGGGAGCGTCGGGTCGGGCGGATCCGCCGGCGCCGGGTCCTGCGCGCCCGCGGCGGCGGCGGCGAGGGAGGCGACGGCGAGGGCCGCCGCGTTCCGGAGCGGGTGGCGCCGCGCGCGTCGCGCCCCGGGTGGATCGAACGTAGGGGTCATCGACTGCCCGCCATGGAGTACACCGCCGAGAAGAAGGAGAGATAGACGAAGCCGACGATCGCGCCGATCACGACGAGGATCACCGGTTCGATGATGGTGCCGAGGCGCCGGATGGTGTCGCGGAGCCGGTCGTCGTGGAACTCCGCGATGTTCTCCAGCACCTCGTCGAGGCGGCCCGAGGACTCGCCGACCGCGATCATCCCGGTCACGCGTGCGTCGAACGCGTGCGACCGCGAGAGCGATTCGGACAATCCGGAGCCGTGGACGACCCGCTCCCTCGCCGCGTGGACGCGCTGCTCGAACAGGCGCAGGGGGAGGAGCGGCGCGATGGCGCCGAGGGCCGCGGTGATGCGCACGCCGCTGCGGACCAGGAGCGCCATGTTGTAGGAGAACGACGCGGTCGCGGCGAGCCGCAGGATCCGGCCGACGAGCGGCGTCCGCAGGAGGGTCTCGTCGAGGAACCTCCGGCCGGGGGTCGTCCGCGCGGCGATCCAGACCACGCCGACGACGGTCACGACGAGGACGAGGCCGTCCACGAAGTGCGCGTGACAGAACTGCGAGACGTCGATCATGAGCTGCGTCGTCGGCGGGAGCTGCCGGCCGAGCGACGTCAGGAACTGCGTGAGCTTCGGGATGACGCCGACCATCATGTACGCGACGGTGGCGACGGCGAGCGTCAGGACGAGCGCCGGGTAGATCAACGCCGTCGTCGTCTGCGTCCGGAGGTACCGCTTGCGGGCGAGGATGTCGGCCGCGCGCTCCAGCACGGTGTCGAGGTTGCCGCCGTGCTCGCCGACCTCGACGAGGTTGCACGTCAATCGGTCGAAGCAGCGGTGACGCCGGAGCGCGTCGCCGAGGCTCGCGCCGTCCCGGATGTCGGCGGAGACATCGCGGAGCACCGCCGCCATGCGGGGCCGCGGGCACTGCTCGGCGCCGATCCGGAGGGCGTTCAGGATCGTGACCCCGCTCCGCAGCATGAACGCGAGCTGTCGCAGCTCGAGCTCCACGTCCGCCGTGCGCGGGCCGAACGGACCGCGGGAGGCGCGTCGCGGCCCCGCGCCGCCCTCGGCCTCGCCGCTCACGCGCAGCGCGACCAGTCCCTCCCGGCGGAGGTCGGCGACGAGCACGCCCGGCGACGCCTCGTCCCGGACGCCCCGCACCTCCCGTCCCCGGGGATCGCGCGCCACGAACTCGAACCTAGGCATCGGTCGACCTCGCGACCGGCTCGACCTCGACGGCGCCCAGGACCGGGTGGACCGCGGTGTCGCCCGAGAGGAGCTTGGCGAGCGCGTCGTCGGCCAGCGCGTTCATCCCCTTGCGCCGGGCCGTCGCCTCGACGTCCTCCTCCTGGCCGTCCTTGCGGATCAGGTCCGAGATCTCGCGGTCGACCTCGATCAGCTCGAACAACCCGAGGCGGCCGTGGAACCCGCGCCCGGCGCAGAAGACGCAGCGCCCGGGACGGTAGACGGTCCGCTCCGCCGCCGACGGGTCGCCGAGGAGCGTCGCCACGGCCGGCGCCAGGGGCTCGGGCGTCCGGCAGCCCGGGCAGAGCCGGCGCACCAGCCGCTGCGCCATGACGAGGCGCAGGGTCGCCGCGATCAGGTACCGCGCCACGCCCATGTCGATCAGCCGCGTGACCGCGCTCGCGGCGGAGTTCGTGTGCAGCGTGGCGAGGACGAGGTGTCCGGTCAGCGCCGCCTTGATCGCGATGTTCGCGGTCTCTCCGTCGCGGATCTCGCCGATCATGATCACGTCCGGGTCGTGGCGCATGATGCTCCGGAGCGCGCTCGCGAACGTGATCTTCTGCGACGTGTCGATCTCGACCTGCGAGATCCCCGGGATGTCGTATTCGACCGGTTCCTGGAGCGCGATCGCGTTGACGGCGCGGCTCTCGGTGATGGCGCGGAGCGCGGCGTACAGCGTGGTCGTCTTGCCGCAGCCGGTCGGCCCGGTCGCGAGGATCATCCCGTGCGGCGAGGCGAGGTTCCGGGAGCACCGCTCGAGGTCCGCGGCGCTCATCCCGAGCCGCTCCAGCGTGAGCGAGCCCGCCTCGATCGCGAGGAGCCGGAGCGTGGCGCGCTCGCCGTGGTTGGTCGGGAGCGTGGCGACGCGCACGTCGACCCGGCGGTCGCCCGGCAGCTCCTGCGTGAACCGGCCGTCCTGGGGCGCGCGGCGTTCGGCGATGTCCATCCCCGCGAGCACCTTGATCCGGCTCAGCAGCTCGGCGTGGAGGTCGAGCGGGAGGATCCGATACGGCTCGAGCTGGCCGTCGACGCGGAGCTGGACGTGCACGCCGTCCCGCTCCGGGCAGACGTGGATGTCCGAGGCCCGCCGCAGCCAGGCGGCGTACATGATCTGGTCGAACTGCGCGACGTGGTCCGTCTCCGCGGTCTGGGCGGCGAGGCGCGGGTCGCCGTGGACCTCGACGATCGTCTTGGAGAGCTTCGATCCGTCGACCGGCTGGGGGAGCGCCGGGAGGTCGAAGAGGCGCTCGACGGCGTCGAGCCCCGACCGGTCGGCGACGTCCGCGCAGGCGGTGACGATGCGGCCGTCGAGCTCGCAGATCGGGAGGACGCGGCGGCGGAGGGCGATCGACGTCGGGATCCGGAGCGCCTCCTTCGGGTCGACGTTCAGGTCGGCGAGGTCGAGCACGATCCGTTCGTCCGGCTCCGGCCGGGAGCAGAACGCCACGCCGGCCTCGAGGCCTTCCGCGCCGTCGTCCGTCCAGACCACCTCGGCCGTGCGCGCGAACGTCTCCCGGCCGATCACGATCGAGAGTTCGATCTCGGCGCCCTTCGCGAGCGGGAGCGGGTCGCGGACGACGAGGCGGCCGCCGTCGTCGGAGAGATCGGAGAGGAGGGCGTCCGCCGCGACGCCGCCGGCGCGGAGACGCGCGGTGCAGAGGAACGCCGGCGTCCACCTCGCCGCGCGACGCCGCTCGCCGGAACGAGCGCGTCCGGCGTCGACGTCGGCGCCGTTCGTCCGCGTGTCGTTCATCGTGCCTCGCCCCCGTCGGCCCTTCGCGCCGGGCGTTCCGGCCGGTCGCTCAGCAGCTCGGGCGACCGGGCCTGCGTCGTCGCCGTGAGCCGCGTGATGCGGCGCGCGGTCAGCAGCCGGTCGAGGTCGTGTTCGAACGTCTGCATGCCGTGCCGGCGCCCCGTCTCGAGCATGGCGTAGAGCTGGGCGCTCCGGCCCGACGCGATCAGGTTCGCCACCCCCGACGTGTTCACGAGGATCTCGGAGGCGACGACCCGGTGCCGGTCCATCGCCTGGCCGCTCGCGGTCTCGGGGTTCGCGGGGAGGAGCCGCTGCGCGACGACGGTGTGCAGCACCAGCGAGAGCTGGGCCCGGATCCCCGACTGCTCCTCGGAGGGGAAGACCGACGTCATGCGTTCGATCGCGCCGACCGTGTCGGACGCGTGGACGGTCGTGAAGACGAGGTGGCCGGTCTCGGCGGCGCGGATGGCGGTCCGGATCGTGTCGAGGTCCCGCACCTCGCCGAGGAGGATGACGTCGGGGTCCTCGCGCAGCGCGGCGACGAGCGCGCCGTGGAAGTCGGCGGCGTGGGCGCCGACCTGGCGCTGGTTGACGATCCCCTTCGCCGGCGCGTGGACGTACTCGATCGGGTCCTCGATCGTGATCACGTGGCACGCGCGCGTCCGGTTGATGCGATCGATCAGCGTGCCGAGGGTGGTGCTCTTCCCCGAACCGGTCGGCCCCGCGACGACGACCAGACCGTCCTGCAGGTCGCAGAGCCCGTCGAGCGACTCGGGCAGTCCGAGCTCCGAGAGGCTCCAGAACCGGTCCTCCAGGCGTCGGAGCGCCACGCCGACCCCGCGGATCGTCTTGAAGACGTTGAACCGGAACCGGCCGCCGGTCGCCGAGGTGAGCGCGCCGTCCTGCGCCCCGTCGCGGTCGAACTGCGCCCGTCCGGAGAGGTGCATCAACGACTCGGCGATCCCCCGCGCCTCCTCGGCGGACAGCGGCGCGTCGCCGGCGACCGTGACCAGCTCGCCGTGGACCCGGAACGTCGGCGGGAGGCCCGGCGAGAGGTGGAGGTCCGACGCGTCCCGCTCGACGCAGCGCTCGAGCAGCCGGGTCAACGTGGACGGCGACGCGTCGTTCTCGGGGCCTTCGGGGGGGAGGGCGGGGTTCATCCGATGGTCAACGTCCAGTTCAAGAGTCCGGTGCCGTCGTCGACGTCCATCTCGAGGCCGAGCACGACGCGCTTCCGGTCCGCCAGCTCGAGGTCGGCGAGGGCCCGGACGATCGATCCGTACGAGCCGACGAGGCGCAT
This sequence comes from Planctomycetota bacterium JB042, assembly GCA_043101415.1. Lineage (GTDB taxonomy): Bacteria > Planctomycetota > B15-G4 > B15-G4 > JADJEK01 > JAUIEL01. Next base: position 5,550 of record JBICIB010000587.1, read on the forward strand.
CCGTCGCACGGGCTCGCCGGACGGGCCGGCCGGGGCGAGTCGCGCCCTCAGGTCCGCCGGCAGGCGGAGCGTCGACGGCTCGTCCTCGACGAGCGCGACGCCGTGCCGCGTCAGGATCCCGGAGACGCGCGCGAGCCAGGTCGAGACGCTCTCGCCCGCCCGCGGCGGAGGAGTGGTGCCGGACGCCGCGACGACGGCGTCCGATCGGGTCTCGCGGGCCGCCCGCACGTCGTCGCGCAGCGTCCCGGCCTCGAGGCGGAGGGCGTCGAGGGACTCCGGCGCCGGCACCCGGGAGCGCGCGGTCGCGAGGTCGCGCTCGGTCTCCTCCAGCCGATCGACCGCGCCGGGCCGCACGAGGAGGAGGTACACCACGCCGACGACGAGGGCGGGGAGGATCGTCCCCGCCGCCCGGTTCCTCCGCGCCGCGCCCTCGGTCGGGATCACCATTCGCCGTCTCCTCTCGGGTCGGGCGTCGTGGCCGCGGCCTCGCCGGAGCGGCCGGCCGGCAGGTCGGGGATCCGCAGGTCGAGCACGAACTCGTACAGGCCGATCCGGGGCCCGTCGTCCACGAGCCGGCGGCTCCGGGGCATCAGGTGGACGGCATGAGGCGTGAGACGATCGGAGAGCGCGCGGGCGAACCGGTCGACGCCGTCGAGGGTCGTGGACGAGCCCTCGACCCGCCCGCCGCGCCAGTCGATCTCGAGCGCCTCGACCATCACGCCGGTCGGCCGGCACTCGGCGACGGCGTCGAGGAGGCGGGCGGGGATGTCGGAGGTCCAGGCCGACCGGGTGGCCCCCGTCCCCGTCGGTCCCGCCGTCAGCTCGTCGAGCTCGCGCCGCAGCCGGGAGATCTCGGTCCGGAGTCGTGTCGCCTCGTCGATCGGCACGCGGAGCGCGGCGAGTTCGGTCGCGGCGGCCTGACGCCGGTCGACCAACCGGTCGCGATCCCAGAGCGCGGCGGCGAGGCAGACGGCCGCGAGGCCGGCGGCGACCGCGATCCGGCGGGCGACGCTCGGCGGCTTCGGAGACGGGCCGATCCCGACGCCGCGCTTCGTCTCGCCCAGCACGGAGGCCCACGACTCGAGCCACCGGGTCAGCGTCTCGGGATCGGCGAGGGTGAACGTCGCCTCCGCCGGGACGCCGTTCGGTGCCGGGGAC
>JBICIB010000588.1:0-6276 GCA_043101415.1 Planctomycetota bacterium JB042
AACCCAAACGCATCGCGCGAGGACGTGAGCGGGTCGGAGACACCTCCCCGTCTCGTCCCCCGCCGTGGCGAACGCGAAGACGTTCCCGAATCGCGTTCCACGCCCCGCGCGCAGCGGCTGCCCCGCGCAGCGGCCGCCCCGCGCAGCGGACGCCCCGCGCAGCGGCCGTCGCGATCCGCGGCCCGGTCGTCGCTCAGCGCGCAGCGTACGTCGGTCCTGCGATCACCGTCGCCCACTCGCTCGCGAGCGCCTGTCGCGCCTGCTGCTTCGCCTGGTCGAGCTGGTTCCTCGCGCCGAACAGCCGGGCCTCGGCCATCTGCACCTGCTCGCGCAGGTCGCGCCAGTCCGACTCGACCAGGGCGAGGCGCTTCGCGTCGTCGCGGAGGTCGTCGACGTACGCCTTCATCTCGCGGCGGCGGCTCTCGTTCAGGGCGAGATCGCGTTCGATCTCGAACAGCTCGCGTTCGAGCTGGACGCGGCGCGGGTTCGTCTGCTGGCGCTGGACCGGCGAACTCTTCAACGCCTTCAGCTTCGCCTCCGCCTGCTCGACCGACTGGCGCGCCTTCACGACGTCGGCGTGGGTCTCGGTCCGCTTCTCCAGCAGATCGCCGACCATCGCTCGGAGGAAGCGCAGCTCGGACTCGGCCTGTTCGATCCCCTCGGCGCCCGGCTCGTCCTCGATCACCTTCGGCGTCGTCGCGATCGTCTCGACCAGGTAGTCGCGCAGTGCGCGGCCGCTCGCGACCTCGAGGTCGAGGCGCTCGAGTTCGGCCGCGCGCTTCTGCAGCGACGCGCGGAGGGTGTTCAGCCACTGGGTCGGTTCGACCGCGCCGTTCTTCTCGACGAAGCCGGAGAGGCGGCCGCGCATCCGTTCGTACTCGGAGGTCGCGAGGTCGAGCGCCTCCTCCGACGTCTTCACCGCCTGCAGGGCGTCGGCGCGGCGGGACGGCACGATCGACGTGAGGTTCTTCAGCAGCGCGGCGAGGTGCGCGCGGACGGCGCCGTCGTCCCGCCCGGTGAGCTCGAGGGTGAGGATCTCCATCCCCGCCGGCTCGGACGCGAGGAGGGTGACGTCGTCGGGGATCTCGTCCCCGCCGAACGCGTGCGCCGGCATCATCCCCGGCATGACGGAGCCGAGGTACGCCCCGTCGGTCAGGAGGCGGCTGATCGAGGACGCGTCGTACCCCGGCTCGCCGCGGATCTGCAGCGTGGCGCGGCCGACGACCTCGGCGGAGACGGGGGGCGCGGCGAGCGGCAGCGCGAGGAGGAGGGCGGCGGAGCGGTGGACGATGCGCATGGTCGTTCTCCCTTCGGAGGCGGGACGGAGGATCTCGGTTCGGTTCATCGGACGAGGGCGGCGAGGCGCCGGCGGGCGACCGCGGCGGCCGTCCCCTCGGGTTCGAGGTCGAGGAGCTCGCGGTACCGGCGCGCGGCCGACCGCGGATCGATCTCCTCGAAGGAGCGGGCCGCGGCGAGCCGGTAGAGCGCGGGGTCGTTCGCGGCGTGCGCGGCGAGGCGTTCGCTCGCCGGCGGACTTGGCGGCGACGGTTCCGGCGCCGCCGCCGCGGCCTGCATCGCGTCGAGCCGGCGAAGGAACGCGTCGAGGCGGAGGTCGAGGCGGGCGACGTCGAGGGCGACGTCGCTCGCGCCCTCGCCTCCGGCGTCGTGGGCGCGGGGACGTTCGACCCCGACGGCCGCGTCGGACGCGCCGGGGGACGGGACGAGCGCGAGCCGGAGCGCGACGAGGACGACCGCGGCGGCGGCGAGGGCGCCCGCGCCCCTCCGCCACGCGCTCCCTTGCGCGGCGTGCGCGAGATCGAACGCCCGGAGGAGGTCGTCCTCCAGCCCGTCCCGGGGCGGCGGGATCGGGCGGGCGCGGAAGGCGCGGATCGCGTCCTCGAGCGGGTCTCGGGGATCCCGGCGGGTCACGGCGAGTCCTCCCGGGTGACCTCGCGCCGGTCGACCGGCGCCGCGTCCGCGAGCCAGGTCCGGAGCCGGAGGCGCGCCTCGTGAGCGCGACGGCGGACGGTCCCCTCCGGCAGGCCGAGCGCCTCCGCGACGTCGACGGCCGGAAGTCCCTCGACATGGCGCAGCACGAAGACCTCCCGGAGCGGCGGGGAGAGCCGCTGGAGCGTCCGCCGCAGCCGCTCCCCCTCCTCCCGCGCGACGAGATCGCCGTCCGGCGTCGGCCCCGCGGAGCGGATGCCGTCCAACTCTCGGACATCGACGTCGCGGCGACGGCGCCAGCCGCGGAGCACGTTCACCGCGATCCCGAACACCCACGTCGAGATCTTGGACTCGTGCCGGAACCATCCGAGGCGGCGGATCACGGTGAGGAACACCTCCTGGGTCAGGTCGTCGAGGTCGTCGGTCGGGGCGCCGAGCCGGCTCAGGAACGCCCGCACGCGCGGGAGCTCCCGACCGAGGAGGGCCCGGAAGGCGTCACGGTCGAGGGACGCGCCCGCATCGGTGGTGTCTCGATCCCTCGGTTCCATGGACCTTCCGCGGGACTGAGTGCGCGCCGGTCGCCCGCCGTTCGCCGGAAAACCGGTCCCGCCCTTCACGAACCGCCCCTCACGAGCCGAACAGGAGAGGCGTTGATCCCTTCCCCCTCCCGCGTTACGGTCGACAGGAGCATGCGACGCGCACCTCTCTCGGCGGCTCTCCTCCTCTTCGCGGCCGGCTGCGTCTCGCGCCAGCCGAACGACCTCGTGATCCTCGACGTCCCGGGGGCTCCACGGTACGCGGTCTCGACCGAGGACGGGATCCTCGCCCTCGCCGCCGACGACCTCGCCGTCGACGCGCTCCCGATCGTCCACTGGCACCGCGGCGACACGATCCGGGACGAAGCGATCGTCCGCCATCGATCGGCGGGGTTCGGACTCCTCTCCCCGGCGTCCGCGAAGATCGAGTTCGCGACCTTCGCCGCGGTCGACCCGCTCCCCGGGGAGTCCCTCTGGATCCAGGTCCTCGAGGACGACTCGGAGCGGCTCCCGGCGCTCGTCGAGGCGACCCTGTTCGAGGACGGCGCCCGGGGCGACCTGTTGGTGATCGACGAGTGGGGCTGGTCGCCGGACGAGGTCGCCGCCGACTGGGTCGGCGCCGGCATCTACGTCGAGCGGAAGGGGGTCTACGAGCTGGTCGGCGTCGTCAACGGTCTCGTCGCGGACCATCCGTCGCCGACCCTGTTCAGCCGCTGGTTCGGCCCCCGCGCCCTGGTCGCGTTCGCGGGTCTCGACGCCATCGCCCCGACCCTCCCCGAGTCGAGCGACTTCTTCTCGCGACGCATCCGCGCGTTCCGTCCGGACTTCGAGCACGGGCTCGAGCAGGACGGCTCGGAACGGCGGCGCGAGAACCGCTGAGCGAGACGTCCGCCGGGGCCGTGTAGCGCCTCGAAACCGCCGATCGGAGCGGATCTGGCGCCTCGGCACTCTCGCCCCTCCCTTTTCTTTGACCCCCCTCGGCACGACCTGTAGAACGCTCGGCTCCTACTGTTCTTGCACGAGGTCGGAGACCGCCGGAGCACCGGACGCGAGTCCCCCGCGGGGGCTCGGGATCCGCACCGGCCGGAGCCGCGTCCAGCCATGTCGTCCACCCTCGCCGTCCAGAGATCGCCGTTCGTCGACTACGTCGGGATCGCCCCGTACCTGCTGCTCGTCGTCGGGATGATCGTCGTCCTGATGGTGCTTCCGCTCCTCCTCGCCAAGACGACGCGGGGACGGGTGAAGGACGAGGCGTACGAGTGCGGCCTTCCGCCCCAGGGGACGGCGAAGCAGCGGTTCTCGGTCCACTTCTACATGGTGGCCGTCCTCTTCATCCTCTTCGACATCGAAGCCGTCTTCCTCTTCCCCTGGGCCACCTCCGTCCAGGAGCTCGGGCCGATCGGCTTCTCCGGCGCCGTCGTCTTCGTGGCCGTGCTCGGGCTCGGCCTGGCGTACGCCTGGCGCAAGCGTGTCCTCGACTGGAACTGACTCCATGATCGCACTCGACGGCGACGCGAAGCTCTCGGCTCGCATCGACGAGCTGAAGTCCTGGTACCCCGACCCGCGCGCGGCCCTGATCCCGGCCCTGCACGAGGTCCAGAAGAGGCTCCAGTGGCTGCCGGACGAGGCGGTGGTCTGGGTCGCCGACAAGTTCGACACCACCCCGGCCGACGTCGAGGCGGTGATCACCTTCTACGACATGTTCCACCGCTCCCCGCGCGGCAAGCACGAGGTGGCGGTCTGCCGGAACCTCGCCTGCAAGGCGACGGGCGCCGACGAGATCACGGCCTGCCTCGAGAAGAAGCTCGGCGTCCGGGTCGGCGAGACGAGCGAGGACGGCGAGGTCTCCCTCTCGACCTTCGAGTGCCTCGGCGGCTGCACCGAGGCGCCCATCGTCGCGGCCGACTGGTACTACCATCGGAACGTCGACGCCGCGAAGGCGGAGAAGATCATCGATGACCTCCGCGCCGGGAAGCCGGCCGCTCAGGAGCCGCGCGGCGAGGAGCCGGCGGCGAAGGACGGGGTCGAGCTCTACCTCACCCGGCGCATGCGCGAGCACGGCGAGGGGCCGGGGATGGAGGTCTCGCTCGACGCGTACCTGAAGAGCGACGGCTACAAGGCGCTCGAGAAGGCGCTCTCGATGGACCGCGACGCGGTGATCGAGGAGGTGAAGGAGTCGGGGCTCCGCGGCCGCGGCGGCGCCGGCTTCCCGACCGGCGTGAAGTGGGGCTTCATGCCGAAGGAGCCGAAGAAGCCGCACTACCTCGCCGTGAACGCCGACGAGTCCGAGCCGGGGACCTGCAAGGACCGGCTGCTGATCGAGCGCGACCCGCACTCGCTGATCGAGGGGTGCGCGATCAGCGCCTACGCGATCCGCGCGGAGAAGATCTACATCTACATCCGCGGCGAGTACCTCTACGCGGCGGAGGTGCTCCAGCGCGCCATCGAGGAGGCGCGCGAGAAGGGGTACCTCGGGAAGAACGTCATGGGGAAGGAGGGCGTCCACCTCGACGCCTTCGTCACCCGCGGCGCCGGCGCCTACATCTGCGGCGAGGAGACCGCGATGATGGAGTCGCTGGAGGGGAAGCGCGGCCACCCGCGGCCGAAGCCGCCGTTCCCGGCCCAGTCGGGGCTCTGGAAGTCGCCGACGACGGTCAACAACGTCGAGACCCTCTGCAACGTGCCGTACATCGTGCTCAAGGGCGCGAAGTGGTACCGCACCATGGGGAACGAGAAGAGCCCGGGGAACCTCCTCTACCAGGTGTCGGGGAAGGTGAAGCGGCCGGGCATCTACGAGATGCCGCTCGGCACCACCGCGAAGACGCTCATCGACGAGTGCGCGGGCGGGATGCTCGAGGGGTACGAGATGGTCGGGTACAACCCGGGCGGCGCGTCCGCCGGCTTCTTCCCGCCGTCGATGGTCGACGTCGCGCTCGACCACGACACGATGAAGGAGAAGAAGTCGATGCTCGGCACCGGCGCGATCACGGTCGTCGACCAGAAGACCGGGATGCTGCCGGCGATCGACGCGTTCATCTCGTTCTTCGAGCACGAGACGTGCGGGCAGTGCGGTCCGTGCCGCGAGGGGTGCGGCTGGGCGCAGCGGCTGATGCGGCGCTTCCTCACCGGCCGCGCCAAGATCGAGGACCTCGACGTCATGCTCGACCTGCTCGACAACGCGGTCGGCAAGACGATCTGCGTCTATCCCGAGGCGCTGGCCGGTCCGGTCCGGCTCGGGATCGAGCACTTCCGTGACGAGTTCGAGCGCGCGGTCCGCGAGCAGCGGTCCGCCGCGTCGACGACGTAAGGAGCTTCACAGCACCCATGCCGAAGATCACCCTGAACGGGGAAGAGGTCGAGTTCCAGGAGGGTCAGACCGTCATCGAGGTCGCGACCGAGCGCGGAACCGTCGTCCCCCACTACTGCTGGCACCCGGCGCTCCCCGTCGTCGCGTCGTGCCGCATCTGCCAGGTCGAGATCCACGGCCCCGGGCCGAAGCGGCTCGCGACCGCCTGCAACACGCCCGCCGTCGACGGCATGGTCGTGACGACCGAGTCGGACGACGTGTCGAAGGCGCGGGCCGGGAACCTCGAGGGGCTCCTGCTGAACCACCCGCTCGACTGCCCGATCTGCGACAAGGCGGGCGAGTGCTGGCTGCAGGACTACACCTACGAGTACGGCGCCTCGACCGGCCGGAACGACTTCCCGCGGCGGAAGCTCGAGAAGCGGAAGGACATCGCCGACCACGTCCTCCTCGACCAGGAGCGGTGCATCCTCTGCACCCGCTGCGTCC
>JBICIB010000589.1:0-7347 GCA_043101415.1 Planctomycetota bacterium JB042
CGACGTACGGCGCGGTCCACTCGTGGGGGCCGAACCGGACGCGGAACTCCCCCTCGGTGACGACGTCCTCGGACGGGACGAACTCGAGCCGGAGCGTCTCGGCGACCGGGTCGACGCGCCGGTGCCGGAGCTCGATCTCCGTCCCTCCGACGAAGCGCGTCAGGTGGGCGACCGACGGGTCGAACGAGTGCGCCCGCACCTTCTCCGGGTCGAGCACGACGAGGACGTCGCGGCCGTCCGGCGTCCGCTCCAGGGCGAGGAAGTGCAGCCCGGCCGGGATCGTCACGCCGCCGAGATCGACGTCGTCGCTCGCGTCGAGGCTGGTCCAGAAGTCCTTCCCGAACCGCCACCGGCGCCCGTCGAGTTCTCCGGACCCGAGCTTCGCGTCGAACGCGTCGTCCCACCCGACCTTCCCCCAGTCGAGGTGGAGCTGGCCGGGCGAGACCTTCCCGTCGTAGAACGCGAGGCGCGCCCCCATCCGCTCGGTCACCGTCGCGTACGACGTGAGCGGCCGGGCGCCCTCCGGCCCGAGCCTCTCCAGGAACGCCGCGAACCGCGGGTCGGCGCGGAGCGACTCGAGGTCCGCGTCCCGCCCGGCGTGCGCCCGCTGGTCGAACCCCGCCGCCGCGGCGCGGTCGAGCCACTCGAACGCGGCGTCCGGCTCGCCCCGGAGCGCGAGCACGCAAGCGGCGTTGTACGCGGCGGTCGCGCCGATCCCCGGGAACGCCGCGGCCCGCTCGTGCCAGACGAGCGCCTCGTCGAGCCGCCCGAGCGCGTGCAGCGCGAACCCCTTCCGGTAGAGCGCCTGCGCGTCATCCGGGCGCTCGGCCAGGATCGCGTCGCACAGCTCGATCGCCCGCGGCCACTCCCCCCGCGCGAAGACGGCCTCCAGCGCCTCGGCCGGGCGCTCCTCCCCGCCCCCGAACGCCAACGCCGCGCCGATCACCACGCCGGCGACGCCGGCCCCGCACGCATTCGCACTCCTCATCGTGACCTCCTCGGATTCGAGCTTCGGACATCCCCGGTAGTCCCGCCGGGCGCGCGGCCGGACGGCGGAAATCGACCTCGTCCGCCGCCGGCGCCGCCGTACCCTGGACCGGCATGGCCTGGAAGAGCACCCGCCCCTCGCTCCTCGAGCGCGTCCGCGACCCGGCCGACGGCGCGGCGTGGCGCGCGTTCGACGCCCGGTACGGCGAGCCGATCGTCCGGTACCTCCAGGCCCGCGGCCTCCAGCGCGCCGACGCCGAGGACCTCCGCCAGCAGGTGCTCGTCTCCCTCCTCTCGGCCCTCCGCCGGTTCGAGTACCGCCCCGAGCGCGGGAGGTTCCGCGGCTACCTCGGCCGCATCACGCGAAACGCCCTCTCCCGCCACCTCGGCCGTCCGAATCCGGGCGCACGCGACCTAGAGGAGGTCGTGGAACCGGAAGGCGACGAGCCGGACGACCCGGAGTGGGAGCGCGAGTGGACGGCCCACCACCTCCGGAGGGCGATGCGCGTGGTGCGGAGCTCGTTCGACGCGCGGAACGTCGCCGCGTTCGACCGGCTCCTCGCCGGCGACGCCCTCGAGGAGGTCGCCGCCGCGTCGGGCCTGACGAAGGAGACGCTCCAGAAGGTGAAGCAGCGGATTCGCGATCGACTGCGCGAGCTGATCGAGCGCCAGGTCGCCGAGGAGGACGGTCTCCTTGGATGATCCCGCACGCCTGTTCGACGGCGACGATTGGCTCGCCCGCCTCCGCGACGCCGACGCCGCGTCGCTCGGGGCGCTCGGCCCGTACACGCTGATCGAGGAGGTCAGCCGCGGCGGGCAGGGGATCGTCTACCGCGCCCGCGACGCGGCGACGGGGGGCGAGGTCGCGCTGAAGAGGCTCGTCGCCGGCGCGTTCGCCACGCCCGAGATGCGGCTCCGGTTCCGGCGGGAGATCGAGGCGGCCCGCGCCCTCGACCACCCGGGGATCGTCCGGGTCCACGGCACCGAGGAGATCGACGGGCAGTCGGTCCTCACCATGGAGTGGATCCACGGCGTCCCGATCGACGAGTGGCCGGCGGACGGGAGGCCCGACGACGCGCCGCGCCCCCGCGAGGAGACGGTCGAACGCTTCGTCCGCGTGCTCGACGCCGTCCGCCACGCGCACGAGCACGGGATCGTCCATCGGGACCTGAAGCCGTCGAACATCCTCGTCGACGCGGGCGGCGCTCCGCACGTCCTCGACTTCGGCATGGCGAAGCTGGCGGGGGTCGAGGAGACCGGCGAGTCCTCGCTGACGCTCTCCGGCCAGTTCGTCGGGACGCCGGCGTACGCGTCGCCGGAGCAGGTCCGCGGCGACGCGGGCGACGTCGACGAACGAACCGACGTCTACTCGCTCGGGGTCGTGCTGTACGAGCTGCTGACCGGGGCGATGCCGTACGACGTGACGACCTCGCTCGCGCGGACGTTCGAGGCGGTCCAGCACCGCGACCCGGTCCCCGCGGCGCGGCTCGACCCGACGATCGACCGCGACCTCTCGGCCGTCCTCGAGAAGGCGCTGGCGAAGCGCCCGGACGATCGCTTCGCCGGCGTCCGGCCGTTCGCGGACGACCTCCGGCGATGGCTCGCGGGGGAACCGGTCGAGGCGCGGGCGGACGCCGCCCGCGAGCGCCTGCGCCGGACGCTGCGCCGGCACCGCGCCGCGCTGCTCGTGGCCGGCGCCTTCTCGCTGCTCCTCGCCGCGTTCGCCGTCCTGATGACGGCGGCGTGGCGGGACGCCCGGGCCGAGGCGTCGAAGCTCGCCCAGGCGCACGGTTTCCTCGAGGCGATGCTCGTCCCCCCCGCTCCCGGACCCGGCCGCGCCGAGGAGGCCCCCGGGGTCCGCGCGATGCTGGCGAAGGCGGCGGAGCGGCTCGACGGGGACGAGGCGCTCCACCCGGACGTCGAGGCGAACCTCCGCCTGACGCTCGCGCAGATCCACGGCGGCCTCTGGCAGTGGGAGGACGCCGGCCGTCACGCCGCGCGGGCCCGCGAGCGCCTGACGGCGGCGGGGAGGACCGACGGGGAGCCGATGGCGATCGCCCTCCTCCACCTCGGGATGGCGCGGGCGTTCGAGGACCGCCCGGAGGCCGAGGAGATCCTGCGGGAGGCGGTGCGCCTCTTCTCGAACGAGCTCGGCGACGACGCGCCCGAGACCGCTCGCGCATGGTGCAACCTCGCGCTCGCCCTCTGGATGACCGGCGGGGAGGCGCGGAACGACGACGCCCGGCGCGCGTTCGAGGAGGCGACGGCCCGGCTCGACCGAAGGGACGACGGCGCGAGTCGGACCGCCGCCGGCGTGCATTACGGGTATGCGGCGTTCCTCGCCGACGTCGGCGATCGGGACGCCGCGGACCTGCACTTCGAGCGCGCGATCGCGGCGTACGACGCCCTCCCGCCGACCTGGTCGGTGACCGATGCGCGCTGCCGGCTCTCGTACGCCCGGAACCTCGCCGCGCTCGGGCGGACGGACGAGGCCCGGACGACCTTGGAGCGGCTCCGCGAGGCGGTGATCGAGGCCCGCGGCGCGGACGCTCCGCTCCTCCCGGAGATCGACGAGACGCGGGCGAAGTTCGACGGCGGCACGACCGACTGATCGGCGCGGCGGCGCGGCGCCCGCGGCGATCGGTCAGCGACGCGCGGTCTGCTGCATGGTCTGGACGAGCTGCCGGCCGCGGGTCGTCTCGAACCAGAGCGGCGGGCCGGGGAACATCGGCGAGAAGAACATCCGCGTCACCGTGCCGGACTCGGCGTCCGTCGTCGTGTAGGTCCGCCCGTCGACCAGCCCGAGCGGGGTCAGGCGGCGATCGTCCTCGACCGTCGAGGTCTCGACCGGGAACGACGCGTGGTCGCGCAGCTCGGTCCAGCCGTGGCGGACGCGGCGAGCCTCGCCGACCGGCGCCCCGTCCGCGTCGAGCGGGGCGTACTCGATCACGCACCCGTCGTCGTCCGCCTCGACGACGGTCCAGCGGAGGCGTCCCTTCCCCATCGGCTGGGACTGCTCCAGCTCGATCACCCTCCCGGCGGGCATCGCCGCGGCGATCTGCGCCGCGGTGAACGGCCGCGCGAGGAGGGTCGGGTCGTCGGGATCGAGCGGCGGCGACGCGCAGGCGGGGAGGAACCCCAGGACGGTCGTGAGGAGCGGGAGGAGGACGGCTCGGAGATCGCGCATGGCGGACTTCCCGGTGACGGCGGAGGACGGGGCGCATCCGAGCGGTCCGGGGGGCTCGAAGCAACCCCGGCGACCCGTTCGCCGGAGCCCGCCGCGTTCGTCTATGATCGAACGTGCCGTGTCAGAGACGTGCGCCGAGCGGCGGCGACGGAGGACGAAGGTGCCGGAAGATCCCCAGGACCACGAGTTGGACGACGTCGAGGATCTCGACGAGGGCGGCGGCGAGGCCCCGGCCCCTCGACGCGCCGGACGCCGGTCCGCCGGTGGCGCGGCCGCGCGTTCGAGCGGGCGCGCTCCGTCCCGACGGGCCGGCCGGGCCGCGGGCGCCGGACGGGCCGCGGGCGCCGGGCGGCGCCGGGCCGAGGCGGCGGCCCCGGCGGGCCCGAACCCGATGCTGTTCGTCGGGATCGGCGTCGTCGTCGTGGCCGCGGCCGCGTTCTTCTTCCTGAAGGGGTCCGGAGACGGCGACGGCGACGGTGACGGCGGGCAGGAGGCCGCGACGATGGCGTCCGCCGGAGGCGCGGGCGCCTCGGCCGCCGCCACGAGGCCGCCGAAGGAGGAGTACGCCGCGCGGTTGGCGGCCCTCGGCGACGACGACGTCCTCGGCCGGATCGAGCTGGCGGCGTTCTGCGACGAGCAGTCGTGGGGCGGCTCGGCCACGAAGCTGCGGCGAGAGGCGCTCCTGATCGACCCGGACCACCCGGACGCGCGGCGCGCGCTCGGCTTCACCCGGTACGAGGGGCCGGCCACGAAGTTCCGCGGCCGTTGGCTGTCGGACGACGACCTGGCCCGGGTGAAGGAGCTGGAGAAGTTCGCCACCGGCGACGTGGGGGCCGCGGCGACCTCGCTCGACGTCTTCCTGCGCGAGGCGGAGCAGAAGAAGCGCTCGCTCGCCCGCGAGTTCCCGGAGTCGAACTGGACCTACGCCGTCGGGCCGGGGACGATGAAGCGGCCGTTCCTGGTCCTGATCGAGCACGGGCCGGACGTCGACGTCGACGCGTACCGGAAGGAGTACGACGAGCTCCTCACGACCCTGTACGACGCGTTCTTCGACCGCTACCGCGACCTCTTCGACATGGAGGAGATCGAGTCGCCGGCGGTCGTGATCATCTGGGACACGGTCGAGACGTACACCCGCCACATCGAGAAGCACCCCGAGGGGCGGTACTCCCCCGCCGCGGGCGGCCTCCGCGGCTACTACCAGCCGTGGTCCCAGCACCTGATCCTCTGGCGCGGCGGCGGCCTGCGGAACGTCCTCCTGCACGAGGGCGCGCACATGCTGATCCACTACGCGTTCGCGGGGCGCGGCTTCCGACCGAGCAGCCAGTCGCCGTGGTTCCAGGAGGGGTTCGCCGAGTTCTTCGGCGGCAACAAGGTCGAGGTGGTCGGCGGCAAGAAGACGTACGTCCTCGGCCAGCGGATCCCCGGGCGCGAGCGGGAGCTCCAGATGCTCCAGAACTTCGGCAAGCGCCTCTCGGTCTTCGACCTCGTGAAGCTGTCGAGTTACGAGTTCGAGAACGCCAAGAGCGCGACGACCGACCCGACGAAGACGCCCGAGGAGATCGCGGACGCGCAGTTCGTGGTGGTGAACGTCTACGCGCAGGGGTGGGCGCTGATCATGTACCTGAACCACGCCGACGGCGGGAAGTACCGCCCCGCGTTCGACGCGTACTTCATGGCGGAGACGCAGGGAGGCGGCCACTGGGAGACCATGGGCGAGCTCCTCGGTCTCGAGGACGAGAAGGACTGGGAGGAGTTCGACAAGCGCTTCCTGACCTGGATCCAGACGACGCTCCGGAAGCTCTGACCGATGACGATCTCGATGCCGATGCCGACCTCCCGCCCGCTCCTCACGCTGACCCTCTCCCTCGCGCTCGGCGTCTCGGGCGCCGCCCAGACGCCGCCCGAGAAACCGATGCGCCAGCCGGACGGCGGCCACTTCCTCGAGGTGTCGCTGCACGTCCCGTTCAGCGCCCTCGACATCGCCTCGGGCCCGGACGCGACGTTCGAGGGGACGGTCTGGATCGAGCGACTGAGCGGGCGGAAGTACCGCGGCGCGACGACGATGATGATCGAGAGCCGGGCGGGGTCCGAGATCACGCTCCCGCCGCTCGACTTCAAGACCGACGCCGACTCCGACCCGATTGGCGAGCCCGAGTCGCTCGGCACCGGGCTCCCGTCGTCGATCTACCTCCACCGCCTGCTCTCCTCGTCCGACTTCTCGCTCCTGCCGCTGCGCGCCGTGCTGCCGCACGCGATGCCGTACACCGGCCGCTCGCGCGACGCGAAGAAGGAGTACCAGCCGCAGGGGATGGGAGCGGTCGTCGAGATGCACGAGCGGGACCTCGGCATCAAGCGCGTCGGCGCGTTCCCGCTCACGCGCCACTTCTACCGGAGCGTCCGCCGCTTCCAGCCGTCCGGGTGGGAGCTGCACGACTACATCTACTCCGCCGAGGAGAAGGACGACGAGGCGATCTTCTTCTCCTGCGGCCTCCGCCTCCTCGCCCATCCGACGGCGACCCTCCCCGACGGGACGCGCCCCGACTCGGGGGTCTTCCACGTCGCGTCGTTCAACGCGGTCTACCTCGACTGGTTCGGCGCCGCGGCCGTCAACCCGTCCGAGTCGGACAAGCTGATGAAGCCCCGGGACCGGGAGGGGCAGTACGAGAAGTACCGGGGCGAGCTGCAGAACGCCCTGTACGACGCGCTCCAGTCCCAGGGGCTCGGGAACCCGTTCGACAGCCCGGCGACGTTCGCGATGCAGCACGCCGAGCTGATCGACGAGCGCCTGGTCCAACGACTGATCAACCTCGGCAACGCGAAGGTGCTGGCGCAGGTCGCGCCGGCGCTGGTCGAGGACGACGTCGCGTTCGACGGGAAGACGCACCTGAAGCTCTGGAAGGAAGCGGACGACCCGACCGAGCGGCTCCTGCTCGCCGCCGCCGCGGCGAAGGGGGGCGCGTCGGACGACGACTTCCTCCGCGAGTGCCGCCTCGCCGTGAACTCGAAGAGCCGGACCGTGCGGCGCGCCGCGTGGTACCTCGCGAAGGCGCTCGGCGACGCCGACCTCGAGCGGAAGGCGGCGGCCGGACTCTGACGCGGCCCCGCGCCCGCCGCCCCCTCCCCCACGGCGTCAGACCCCACCCCGCGCGCGGAGCGGGGTCTGACCCCAC
>JBICIB010000590.1:0-2782 GCA_043101415.1 Planctomycetota bacterium JB042
CGTGGCGGCGGCGAGCGAGCGCTGATCGAGAGGAGGGTGGGTAGCGGATCGCTCAGCAGCCCATGTTCGTCAGCAGGTCCGAGAGCCCGATCCAGACCTCGGTCGAGTGCTCGGGGCAGTGGAGGTCGAAGCAGGCGAGGTGGGCGTTCGCCCATTCGTTGGCGAGCACGCACAGCGTGATGTCGACGAACTCCTCTCGGGCGGCGGCGATCTCGTTGGCCGCCGCATCCGCCACGATCGCCGCGCTCACCCCCGCGCCGACTCCGATGGCGATGACGTGCCTCGCCACCGCGGCCACGGCGCCGCCGATGATCGCGCCGGCCAAGGTACCGCCCGGTCCTCCGGCGCTCCCCGCCGCGGCCCCGATCCTCACCCCCGTGAGGAGCGCCGAGATCCCGCCTCCGACGGCGCCGCCGATCACGCCGGCCGTCACCAGCTCGTCCTCGACGTCCTGCAGGATCTGATCGATCTCCTCCTGCAGGTCGTCCTCCGCCGCGTCGATGGCGGACTGCCAATCGTCGAGCGCGCCGTACATGCAATCCGAGACCGCCTCTTCGTCGCAGGAGCCGGAAGAGAGCCCGCCGCTGCCGATTCCGCCGGTCCCCCCCGTGCCTCCCGGGCCCAGGAACGTGGGCGGGACGCCGGCCCGCTCGAGAGCGAACTCGACGAAGGAGAGCCCGCCGTTGAAGTCGCCGCGGATCACGTGCTGGAGGAAGTGAGCCGCGTCGTTCGCGGAGATCGGAAGCTCGTCGACGAACGCCACCGGGACGAAGACGAAGACGCTGTTCGACGGCTTCGCGAGCCGGACGCCGTACCCCACGTGCGGACCGGCAGCGCCGATGGTCGCGGCGTACGTATACGGCTGGACCACCGGGATTCCGAGGTCGGCGAGGAGCAGCTCGTCTCCGACTCCGACGTCCGCCAGCTCGAACGGAATCAGCTCGAGCCCCGAGATCGCCGCGGCCCCGCCCTCCGCCGTCTCGGCCAAGACGTACGTGGAGTGATCCAGCGGACCTCCGGCCCCGATCGAATAGAGCCCCGAGGTCTCCACCTCGAACTCCTCCTGGAACGCCTCGTCGAACAGTCGCTCGTAGGTCGCCTGAACGACGTCGGGGTGGAGCTTGCCCACGAGGGCGGCATACGCGCCGGAGAGATCCCCGACGATCGTGGCGTGGTCCACGACCGCTTCGATCTCCGCCGCGACCTGATCGATCAGCGGCCCGCTCGGCGTCGCCGACGCCGGTCGAGGCGAGAGGAGGGTGGCGGTCACGGCGACCCCGAGGACGACGGGACGGGCGGAAGCGACGAAGAGGGATGCGAGTCTCGAACTCATGGGAGCACTCCGAAGGAGGGAACGTGGCGCCGCACCTCGCGGACGCACGCCTCGGGGCGCCTCGGATGCCGTTCCATCCCGCGAGAAAACCGGGAGATCGCGAGAAGTCCGCCGCGCTCCTCGCCCTCGATCAGCGCCAGTCGCCGCTCAGCACGAACGCGCCCCACGTCGCCGGGCGCGCGTCCCCGAACGCGGCCCGATTCCTCTCGAGCAGGTCGAGCCGCGCCGTCCGGAGCGCTTCGGCGGTCGACATCCCCTCGTCGAAGCGGGCGCGGTAGAAGACCTTCATCAGGTCGGCCGTCGCCGCGTCGTCGACCTTCCAGAGCGACGCGACGACGGTTCGCGCGCCCGCGACGTGGAACGCGCGCTGGAGGCTCTGCATCCCCTCCCCGCCGAACGCCGTGCCGAGGCCGGTGCTGCACGCGGAGAGGACGACGAGGTCGACGCCCGAGAGCGGGAGCCACCCGACCTCGTCGGCGCTGAGGACCGCGTCGGCGTCGCGGTCGTTCCCGCCGGCGAGGACGAGCCCCGCCCGCGCGCCCGGCGGCGCGTCCTCGAGGAGCGCCTCGTGCAGGCCCCGGCGAACCGTCGCCCCCGTCGCCGCCGGCCGCGGTCGCCCGACGAAGAAGCCGTGCGTCGCGAGATGAGCGATGCGCGCGGCGGGGAGGCGCTCCCTCAGGGCCGCGGCCGTGGCGTCCGCGCCGCGCAGGACCTCGACGTCGGCGAACCTCCGCGCCAGGTCGTCGAGCTCGCGCGACGTCCCGGGGAGCGGGGCCCAATCGTCGCCGCGCCCGTAGTCCACGTCGCCGACCGCCAACACGCCGCCCCCGCCGTCGCGGCGGTCGGTCGCCGCGAGCTCGCAGAGGAGCCCGGCGTCGGAGACGTACGAGAACCGGAACCGCTCGACGAGGTACCGCCCTTCGCCGTCGCGCAGGGCCCCGAACGGCACCGCGCCGACGAACCGGTCCGGGCTGACGATGACGTGCTCGACGCCCTCGAGCAGCTCCTCGTACGGCTCGAACAGCCGCCGGTAGAGGGCCGAGGCCGCCTCGCGCCCCGACGGGAGAACGGCAGGCAGCGCCGGCCGGCCGCGCCCCGCGGAGACCCCGCCGACGATCCGCGCCACGTCCGCCTCGAGCTCGTCGAGCCGCCCCACCACGCGCCGCATCACCCGGTCGGTCCCCGGCCGGACCACGTACGCCATCAGCGACGGCACGACCTCGAGCGCCCCCGGCGGCGTGTCCCCCGCCGCCTCGGGCGCCCGGTGGCGGTCGAACACGAGCAGGTCGATGAACGCCGCGTCGTCCGGGATCGCCCGCCGGAGCTCGCGCCAGCCGACCCGTTCCGCCCGCGCGCCCCCGTCGAGCATCGAGAGGAGCCGGCGCTCCAGGTCGTCGACCTCGTCGCGTAGCCGCCGCACGTCCTCCTAGGCGCAGAGGGAGAGATCCG
>JBICIB010000591.1:0-8947 GCA_043101415.1 Planctomycetota bacterium JB042
CCTTCGACGACGCCTTCTCGAACTCGTCGAGCAGCAGCACGGCGAACGGGTGCCCCATGATCCGCTGGGTCAGGACGCCGCGCCGCCGGTCGACGCGGGTGTCGTCCGGCTCGCCGCACAGCGTCCCCGCGTCGTCGTCGTCCGGGAAGTCGGCCATGTTGAAGCGGATGATCCGCTCGGCGTCCCCGAACAGGTACTCCGCGAGCCGCTGCGCGAGGTGGGTCTTCCCGACGCCGGTCGGACCGACGAACAGGAAGACGGCGAACGGCCGCCGCGGATCGGAGAGCCCGGACTTCATCAGGCTGATCACGCGCAGCACCGCGTCGACCGCCTCGGGCTGGCCGAGCACGACCTCCGAGAACGAGGCGCGGACGACGTCGAGGTCGACCCGGACGGTCGGGTCGACGAGGAACCGGGGGAGCCCGTAGCTGGCCGAGAACCGCTCGACCACGTCTCCCTCGGTCACCTCGCCCCCCTGCTTCAGGACGGCGAGCTGCGCCAACGGGTCGAGCGCCTTCCGCGGGAGGCGGCCGCGGGCGAGGAAGCGGTGCGCGAGGCCGAGGGCGGTCTCGAGCGCGTCCGGCGTGAACGTCGTCCCCCGCTCCGGCTCGGCGGCCCACGCCCGGACGATCGACCCGGCCCGTTCGAGCGTCGGCTCGTGGACCTCGAGCAGGACGTACTGCCGCTGGAGCCCGGGCTGGTACTCCATCATCGAGTCGATCGGGCCGCGCGGCCCCTCGCCGAGGATCGGGTTCGGGAGGCGGAACGCGATCGCCTCGAACTGGCTCTCGAGGTCGAGGTCGTACGCGAGGTGGAAGTCGCGGAAGAACACGACGACCTCGTCGCCGAGCTTCGCCAGCGCCTGGATGAGCTGGAGCATCCGCTCGCCGATCTGGTCCTTCTGCGGGTTGAGCGTCGACGCGCAGCGGCGGAGCGAGAGCTGCAGCACGCGCTTCCCCGCCAGCGCCTCGACCTCGCCCCGCGCGGCGCGGCGGACGAGCTCCTCGAGGACGGCCGTCTTCCCGACCCCCGACTCGCCGACGAGGATCGGGCTGCGGCCGGCGGCCAGCACCTCGACGACGCGGGCGAGGAGCGGCTCGACCTCGTGCGCGGCGGGGAGCTCGCCGGCGGACGCGGCGGCGGTCAGGTCGCGCTCGAACCAGGCGTCGAGCTCCTTCGGGACGTCGTCGGGGAGGACCATGCGGGGAACCCTACCAACCGGGGTAGCGCTCCCACGAGAGCGCCTCGGTCCCGCGCCCGCGGAGCGTCTCGACCACGTCGTCCGCCAGGGTGGAGATCGCGTCGCCGAGCTCGACCGCCTCGAGCCAACGCGCGGGGATCGCCTCCTCCCCGAGGAGCGCGCCGAGGAGGGCGCCGGTCATCGCGCCGGTCGAGTCCGAGTCGCCGCCGTGCGTGACCGCGAGCCGGACCCCGTCCTCGAACCCCTCCGCGGAGAGCGCGCAGAAGAGGGCGAGCGCGAGCGCCTCCTCCGCCACCCACCCCTCGCCGAGCCGGGGGAGCGACTCCGGCAGCGGCGGGGCGAGGTCGGCGTGCTCGAGCGCCCGGTCGACGGCGGCGAGCGTCTCCTCGTGCCCCTCCTCCCGGAGCAGCGCGGCGCGCGCGGCGACGATCGCGGGCCCGAGCGGCCGGCCGGTCGCGACCTCCCCGACCAGCCCCGCGAAGAACCCCGCCGCCAGCCACCCCGTCGGGTGCCCGTGGGTGAGCGCCGCCACCTCGCACGCGAACCCGAACGGGTCGACGGCCAGGAAGCCGAGCGGCGCGACGCGCATGACGCCGCCGCACCCCTTGCTGTCGTTGACCGGCGCCTCCTTCGTCCCGAGCTCCGCCTTCGTCAGCGCGGAGAGGCAGGTCGCGCCGGGGGCCCGCCGGGCGTGGAGCGCGCCGAGCTCGATCAGCCACCCGTCGAACTCCTCGGGCGCGAAGAGCGGGTGCTCCGAGCGCTCGCCCTGGGTGTGGAGCCACCGGAGGTACGCGTGGTGGACGACGCCGACCGGGAAGCAGATCCCCTTCGCGTCGTGCCGGACGAGGGCGCGGAGCATCCCCTCCACGGTGAACATCGTCATCTGCGTGTCGTCGGTGATCGCGCCCGCGACCCCGAACGCCTCGCCGAGGTCGGCCGGCCCGTCGATCCCGTGCGCGGCGACGATCTCGTCGAGCGACGCGAACTCGATCGGCGCGCCGAGCGCGTCCCCCACCGCCCCGCCGAGGAAGCAGCCGCGGACGCGGGAGGCGAACGTCGGCTCAGGCATCGGCGCCCTCGTCGACCGCCAGCACGGCGCCCACCGCGACGCGGCCCGACGTCTCGACCCGCCCCCAGACCCCGGCGCCGGCGTCCGGCTCGAGCGCCTTCATCATCCCCTTCGCCGCCCGCTCCATCACCGGGCACGGCGCGGTCTCCGCCTTGATCCGGACCACCGCGTCGCCGAGCCGCACGGTCCGGCCGATCCAATCGGCGCCGCCGCCCCCCGACACCAGGACGTTCGCCCGCCGCCCCGCCGGATCGACCGGGTCCGGGCCGAGGGTCGCCGCCGCCCGGTTCCAGTCGTCCTCGAACACGATCGTGACGTGCCGCATCCGGCCGAACGTGTGGTCGCCGACGACGCCGGCGCCCGCCTCGAGCGCGAGCGCGTCGCGTTCTTCGGGGGGCGCCTCCGGGGCGGGGCGGATCCAGAGGCGGAGGACCTGGGGGGAGTCGGTCATCCCGCGAGCGTAGCAGTCCGCTACCCCCGCACCCACTCCGTGACCGGCCGCTCGAGGAACTCGTCGAGCGGCACGCCGTCGCCGCCGACGAGCAACGTCCGGCGCGGAGAGAACGCCTCGGTGAACGCCGCGAGTCCCGGGAGGGCGGACGGGGAGCGCCCGCTCTTCACCTCCAGCGCGAGGACCGACCGGCCCGAACGGACGACGAAGTCGACCTCGCGGCTCCGCTCGCGCCAGTAGAAGAGCTCGCACTCTCCCGCCGCGGCCGCGTTCGCGAGGTGGGCGCCGACGGCGGACTCCACCAGCCTTCCGTGGAACGAGCGATCGGCGGACGCCTCGGCGGGGGTCGACCCGGACTGCGCGGTCATTAGCGCCGTGTTCAGGACCTGGAGCTTCGGGCTCGATCCGCGCCGACGCACGGCCTCGCCGGCGTATTTCTGCAGGCCCGTGACCATCCCCGCTCCGGCGAGCAGGTCGAGGTAGTGCGCGAGCGTCGTGGTGTTCCCGGCATCCTGCAGCTGGCCGAGCATCTTGGTGAACGACAGCACCTGGCCGGAATATCTGCACGCGAGCTCGAACAGCCGTCTCAGCAGCGCTGGCTTGTCGACTCGCGTCATCAGCAGGACGTCGCGGGAGATCGTCGTCTCGATCAGCGAGTCGAGCAGATACCGACGCCAGCGATCCGGTTCGTCGGCCAGCGGCGCCGCGCCGGGATATCCCCCGAAGAACAGGAACCGCTCGAGCGAGAAGCCGAACGCCTGTCGCATCTCGGAGAACGACCAGTGCGGCAGGTGGAGCACCTCGAACCGACCGGCGAGGCTCTCGGTGAGCCCCTGCCTCATCAGGAGCGGCGCCGAACCGAGCAGGACGACCTGGAGCGGCCGCCCCTCCTTCGTGTCCTCGTCCCACAGTCGCTTCACCGACTCCGACCACTGCGGGATCTTCGGGATCTAGTCGAGCGCGAGCACCGCTCCGGAGGCCCCCTCGCCGAGCGTCGAGCGAGCGCGATCCCATTGGGCCGCGAGCCAGGACGCGTCCTTCAGCGCCGGCTCGTCCGCGGACGCGACCACCGTGGGGACCCCGACGTCGGCGAGCACCTGATGCACCAGCGTCGTCTTGCCGACCTGCCGAGGCCCCGCGACGACCTGGAGGAATCGCCGCGGCTCCGCGAGCCGGGCGGCGAGGATGTCGGCCTGGGGGCGCCGGTAGGAGCGAACGATCCGATTGCTCATGACAATGAGTATTTTTACTCAATCACATGAGCAGTTTCAAGACATGTTCCAGCAGTGACTTCGGAGCGCAACCCGCGATGTCCTCAGACCCGCAGCGAACCGCGGAACCCCCGGGCGGCGTAGTACGACTCCGCGCCGTTGTGATAGACGAAGACGCGGCCGTAGCGACGGTCGCCGAAGAGGGCGCCGCCGCGCTCGCGAAGGTCGGACGGCGTCCGCAGCCAGCTCGACGTCTTCCGGTCGAACTCCCCGAGCCGCTGCAGCGCGTGGTACTCCTCCTCCGTCAGCAGCGCGATCCCCATCGCCGCCGCCCGCTCCCTCGCGCTGTCGCTCGGCGCGTGCTTCTTCCGCGCCTCGCGCGCCTCGCCGTCGTAGCAGGCGCTCCTCCGTCCCGCCGGACTCTCCGCCGCGCAGTCGACGAAGACGATCTCGCCCGTCTCCTCGTCCCGGCCGACGACGTCCGGCTCGCCGCCGGTCTCCTCCATCTCGAGCAGCGACCGCAGCTTCTTCGGCGCCTTCTCCAGCCGCGCCCGGACGTCGTCCCATTCGATCCCCTCGTGGCGGCCCGGGTTCTCCCGGAAGCGGGTCTCCAGGGTCTCGAGGAGTTCGACTCGCTCCTTCTTCTTCACGGCTCGCGCTCCGGTTCGTCGTCGCGGCGGATCAGGCGACTCTCCCTCCAAGATCCAACCGCATGGCGACGCGATCGCGCAACCCTCTCCGCGCCTCGTCCCGGAGGAGGGCGGCGAGCCGCTCGCCCCGTTCGGCGCCGGCCAACCGGCGGAATCCGAGACGCTCGTAGAAGGGAGCGTTCCACGGGAGGCTCGCGAAGGTGGTGAGGGTCACCGCCGGCAACCCCTCGCGTCGCGCCCAGTCGACCACGGTCTCGACGAGGGCCCGCCCGAGACCCCGCCCCTGGTGGTCCGGATGGACGTCGACCTCGACCAGGAACCCGACCCCGTCCGCCACCTCCGCGATCGCGAAGCCGACCGGCGCTCCCCGGCCCGAGACGGCGACCCAGAGCCGGCCGTCCGCCCGCGCCGCCTCGAGCGCCTCGAACGACTGCACCGCCGCCCGCGCCTCGGCGGAGAGGACGTGGTCGGGGAACCGCGCGGCGGCCGCCCGCTCGATCCCGGGGAGGAGGCGGAGGTCCTCGGGGAGCGCCGGTCGGATCGGGTCGCGGGTCATCGAGCGCGGCCGATCCCGCCCGCCGCCGGGCTCATCCCTTCGGCTGGGCCTGGGAGACGAGGTGGGCGACGATCCTCCACCAGCCGTCCTCCTTCTCGTGGACGCGCAGGTGATGGATGTGTCGGTCCGGCATGACCTCGCCGCCCGCCGTGCGTTGCCCGGTCCGCACCAGCACTTCGAATCATCTTCGTCCTCCGTCACTCCCCGGACCGCCCGTGAAGGACATCGAGCGAAGGCGTCCGCTCGCTCCCGTCGAGCGCCCAGACGCGCTGCCGAACGGACCCGTCCGCCTCGAGGTCGAGACGCACCTCGACCTCGACGACCCGCTCGCCGTCGTGCCCCCGCAGATCGAACCGCAGGGCACCGCCCTCGAGCTCGATCACGTCCCCCTCGTAGACGCCGCCCTCTCTCGACAGCGCGAGGAGGCGCAGCGCGTCCCGTCCGGTGTGGTGGTAGACGTACGCGTCGAGCAGGGGGATCGACGCGCCGTCGCCGGTCTCCTCGACCGCGCGGACCCGGACGTAGTCGGCGGACGGGATCCACTCGACCGTCGAGCGGACGCGGAGGACGTCCGCGCCGTCACGGACGCCCTCCGCCGCGAACGTCCGGCCGACGAAGGGATCGAGGGGCACGAGATGCGCCGACCGCTCCGGCCGCTCGTCGTCGGCGCGCGGCTCGACCGGCGTGAGCGTCTCCGAGCGGACGTATTCCCACTCGCCGAGCGGAACGTAGTCGCCGGCGCCGGTCGCCTCCGAGAGCGTCGCGCGATAGCGGTCGGGACCGTCGAAGACCCACCGCCGGCGCATGTCACGGCGGGCGCCGGTCTGGTGGAGTTCGAACACGGCGTCCACGACGTCCCCGTCGAACGTCGTCGTCCCTTCCGTCACCCCGCGCGCGAACGGGCTGAGCCCGAACAGACGGAACTCGTCGAGCCCGGGCCGCCGGTGGACGACCTCCAGCGCGCGCCACGGCTCGCCGGCCGCTCCCGCGCCCGCCGTCTCCCTCCGGATCGAGTGCCGTCCCGGACCCCAGCTCCAGGTGTCGAACATCCGGTTCCCGCTCTCGAGCGTCAACCGCCACTCGCCGCCCGGCATGCGCGCGAAGCCGGCCCACGAGCTCGCGACGTCGGAGGTCGTCGGCGTCCGCGTCGGCCCTCCGCACGTCGCCGCGGTCGACACGACCGCCGCGAGCGCCGCGATGCCGATCCGCCTCCTCACGTCCGCTCCTCGGGCAGGCGATCTCCGCCCGCGCCGGGGGCCCGCAGCACGAGACAGACGTACCCGTACTCGTCGCCGTACGCTTCGTACGTCTCCCGCTCGCGCCGCGTGGCGGCGTAGATCTCGCGGTCGCCGTGCCGCGCGATCGCGTCCCGGAGCGCGGCCTCGAGCCCGGCGTAGTACGCGCGCCAGTCGTCGGCCGGCAGCCGGAACGTCTCGATCGGCTCGTACCCGGCGGCCCGCACCTGCTCGACGCGCGTCGCCTCGTCGGTCATGTCGGGGTACTCGGTCTCGAAGAACGCGCGCGCCCGCGGGTCCGGCGCGGCGGCGAACCAGACCAGCTCGGTCACCACCAGCCCGCCGCCGGGCCGCAGCGCCGGCCGCCACCGTGCGAGGGCGTTCTCGAAGCCGATCGAATACGCGCTCCCCTCGGCCCAGACGAGGTCGAACGGTTCGCCGAACGACGCCGCGTCCGCCATGTCGCCGACCACGGTCGCGATCCGGTCGGCGAGCCCCCGCTCCTCCGCCCGCGCCCGGAGCGTGGCGAGGAACGGCGCGTGGACGTCGACCGCCGTGACCCGCGCCCCGGTCTCCTCGGCGAGCACGATCGTCGAGCCGCCCGTCCCGCACCCGAGGTCGAGCGCCCGCTCGATCCGCAGCGACGCCGGCAGCGACCGGAGCGCCCGCCGCGTCGTCCCGACGCTGCCGGGCCCCTGCCGCGGCGTCCCCTCGAACAGCTCGAACAGGAGCGCGAGGTCGTCGGGTCCGTCCATGGGTTCTCCCTCCGAACGATCCGGCGGCGCGCTCAGGCCCCCTCGTCCTTCTCGCCCTCCTCGCTCCAGGCCTTCGGCTCCCAGAGCTCGACCTTGTTCCCCTCCGGGTCCATGATCCACGCGAACTCGCCGTTCGGATGCGACTCGGGCCCCGACACGACCTCGACCCCGTCGTTCCGCAGCTGCTCCAGGAGCCCGGCGAGGTCGTCGACGCGGTAGTTGATCATGAACGGCGACTCGCTCGGACCGAACCACTTCGTGTCCTTCTCGGCGACCGTCCAGACCGTCAGCCCGCCGTCGTCCGCCTCGTCCTCCGGCCACTTCAGGATCGCGCCGCCCCAGCTCTCGAGCGGCATCCCCAGGTGCTTCTCGTACCAGGCGGCGAGCGCCGCGTGGTCCCCCCGGCTCTTGAAGAAGACCCCGCCGATCCCGGTCACCCTGGCCATCGCTGCTCTCCCTCGATCGTGCCGCCCGACGACCGACGCCCGGCCGCGGGGCCCGCATCGTACCGCCCTCGCGAAACGGACCGCCCCCGCGCCTCGTCGTCGTCGCCCGCCCTTCGCTATCCCGCCACCAACGCCAGGCACGCCCCCACCGGGTCCCGAATCGCCGCGGAGGCGACCTTCCCGTCCGCCCCGCGCATCTCGTGGATCACCTCACCCCCTTCCTCCCGGACGCGCCGGAGACTCTCCGCGAGATCGCCGACCGGGAGGTGGATCATCCAGACCGGCGGCAGTCCCCGGTTCACGCCGCGCGCGTGGCAGACCCCCGCCGCCGGGCGTCCGTCCTCGCCGAGCATCTCGAAGTCCGCGTACCGCTCGCCCGCGTCCTCCATCTCGACGTCCCGTACCGACCAGCCGACGACCTCCCGGTAGAAGTCACGGGTCGCCGCGGCGTCGGGCACGGTCAGGTCGAGCCAGGCGATGCAGCCGACCGGCGCCGCGCCGTCGCCCGGCGGGATCGCGTCCGCCGGGACGACCGGGATCACCCCGAACGCCGCCCCGTCCGCGTCCTGCAGGACCGCCCACTGGCTCGCCCCCGCGTCGTCCTTGCCGTGCATGAGCTCACGTCCGCCCCGCGCGAGCGCCCGCTCCGCGCTCTTCGCGACGTCCGCGACCTGGATGTGCGGCATCCATTGAAGCGGAAGGTCGGCGTACTCAGGGCCGCGCGCACCCAGGCCGATGATCGGCGTCCCCCGGCTGTTCATCAGATCCTCGCGCCAGAGCGGCTCGTCGCCCGTGCCGAGCACCCTCGAGTAGAAGCGCACCTCGCGCTCGTGCTCGGGGACGGCGATGTCGGCGCTGACGACTCCGCCGACGCGTGGAACGAAGGTGGCACTCATGGGTCACGTCCTGGTTCGGATCGAGTGGGCTGGCACGTTCGACGGACTCACGATCGCTCGATCGCGTCGCGGCCAGGCCATCCCGTGACGCCACCCGTGCAATTCCATCCGGATTCCAACGCGATCCGTCTGGACCGGCCCGGTGGGCAAGGCCGTCGATTCCGATCCAGTATACGCAGGGCGCTCCACAGCGCCGAGCCGCGCGCACCTGGACCGGAGACGAGTCCGTCCCGACCTCGGCCGCCCGCCCCCCCCCGGATCCCGCTCCTCCGCGACCATCGAACCGTCACCGATGTGCTCGGACCCAGCGTTCCCCATGTCCCCGGACGCACATGAACGGGTCCCCTTCCGGACTCCCCCTCCATCCCCAAGAATCGGGTCGAGGGGGGCAAAGCCCGCCAGGCCCGGCCCCTCGGGGGGAGGAGTCCTTCGCCGAGCGAGTTGCGGAAGCGGCCGGTCACGACGCCCGGAAACCAA